>JADLDX010000371.1 GCA_020846515.1 Pirellulaceae bacterium | reverse complement strand
CTGCAACAACTTCCTGGCCACGAATCTCACGAATTTTCACGAATCAAATCCTCAGTATCTTATTCGTGAGGATTCGTGCTATTCGTGGCTATGTCATTGCCGGCAGGTCGCTTTCTTTTTCTGTCCCCCTTTTTTCTGTCTTTCTTCTTCAATTCTTCAAAGCAAGAATTTCGTTATCGACCAGCCCGCCCCAGAAAATCCCTAGCCTGGTCAGCCCGGAGGGAGACAGAAAAAAGGGGGACAGAAAAAAGAACATGTCCATGTTGGTATGTGCGAATCGACTCAAATTGCAATTGGCCCGCTAACGCCCTACGGTAGATCGGGAAACCGTGGGCTAGCGCCCGGCGGCTGATTAGCGGCGGCTGATTAGCGGCGGCTGATTAGCGGAGAAGCGAACTCATACTAGCTCCGCAATGGGCTGTGCGTCATCGGTGAATCGCGTGATTTCACGAGGTATCCCCGACTGAAGACGAAGCTGGCTAAGATCGAACAGACAGTTCATGATCGTTGCCATGAGATGCTGCGTCGTGTAGGGCGTCGAAGCGGGCGCGTCGGCCGTCCGCGTCGACTGACCGATCACCTGCCCCATCGGCAAGCCGCCTCCGGCCAGCGCGAGCGTGCAAAGTTTCGGCCAGTGGTCGCGGCCGCCTCGACTGTTCACTTTCGGTGTCCGCCCAAAGTCGCCTGTAATCACTAGGAGTATCTTGTCACTCAGCCCTCGCGCGGCAACGTCCTCCAAAAAAGCACTGACCGCTTTATCCACCGATCGACCAAGCCGGTCCATGCCTTGAACGATCCCCGGATTATTGCCATCAGCATGCATATCCCACCCCGCGCTATGGACCGTAACGAAACCACAGCCCGTTTCACACAACCGTCGAGCCAGCAGCATCTGATGACCAAGGGACGAAGCGCGAAATTCCTTATGGCCAATTTGAATGTGACTGGTGTCGTAGCTCTCGACCAATCGCCGAGATTCGCTCTGCAAGTCAAACGCTTTGGCAGCGCCACCAAGCACGAGGTTCGCGGCCTGCTCGTAATATTTGTCGAACGCTGCCATCTGTCCGGACGCATCGAAGCGGCGGTTGAATCGATCCAACTCTCGAAGCAGTTCCCGTCGTTCACCCAAACGATCACTCGGCAAGTTCAATCGCATGTCCGTGGCTAACGAACCATGCCCTGCGTCCGGGGTGCGCGTTCGAGATTTAGCCCCTGGCTTCTCCGTTTCCGAGGCATGGACGTGATGGAACGGTGCGTTGGCAAGTCCTAGAGCGCCTGGTTGCGAGCCCAGCAAGACGCGATCCAGTTCCTTGCGATACTGACCATCCACTTCGGGGGAAGTCAACACGGAGAAGGTCGGCATGCCGGTTTCCGAATGGTTCGGGCCGCGCAGCCTGGCGGTCATCGATCCCATGCTGAAACCTTCTTTGCCAGAACCGCTGGCATCAGTTCCACCGGTCAGCATATGCACATGCGCTTTGACGTGATCGCCCACGGTGTGCTGGTACGAACGCACGACCGCCATCCGCCGCGCGTGGCGAGCCAACTGTGGAAATGTTCCGCCAAACGTAAGGCCAGGGAGAGCCGTCGCCACCTCGCCGGTCATGCTACGAATTTCGGCCACAGAGTCCATCTTGGGATCGAACGTCTCAATATGGCTGGCACCGCCCGACAGATACAGTAAGACTACCGAACGGTCACGAACGAATGACTGGCTGACCTCATCGGCTTGTACAGCCTGGCGGGCTGCCAACGAGAAGCCACCGAGCGAGAAACCACCGAGCGAGAGAGTGCCAATCCTTAAGAAATCGCGCCGTCCGTTCAACGATACTGTCAACATAACTCACCCCCGCCCGGAAGCATTGTCGGCTCGTGACACCAAAACATTATATCAGCAATAAATGGGGTCAGGTCTCTTTATTCAAAGGGAATGGAGCCGATGGTTTGAGCAGGGTGTAGACTCACCGGTGCGCTCGTAGCCACGGCTGCCAAGCGGTGGAGAATCCGACGGTATGCCTCCACCGTCTGGCGACAGTGGCTACGAAGTGAAAAATAGACCCGACCCCATTTTAGCGCAGGTGGCGGCGTAGGAATTCGAAGGTGCCTACGCCGTGAATGGCGTGCGGGCCGTCAAAGTGCTCGATGGTGGTGCGGTCGCCCAGGCCGAGCTTGGTGTAGAGACGGCGGACTTTGGCGTATTCGTAGTTCACCATCTCGTCGGTGCCGCAACCGTCGTCGTGGCCTCGCTCCACCATGAACGGGCGCGGAGCGATGAGGGCCGCCATCTCGGCATAGCTGAAGTTGCGGGCCAGGTTCCACTCCCAGATCTCGTATTCGCCGGTGTGAACGTAGCTAGGTATGGGCAGTTCAGTGCTCACGCAATAACGCACCCAATCGTTGAAGTCGCCGCTGCAGATGCTCAGGCAATAACCCGGGAGTACTGCGGGCGTGCGCATGGCGGACTTGCCGCCGTAGCTGAGTCCATAAAACGCGATCTTGTCCGGTTGCGTGTAGGGCTGAGCCTTGAGCCACTCCAGGATGCGCTGGTGCTGGCCATTGATGACGCTATAAAGCGTAAGTCCGAGCGGATTAAGTTTCCGCTGCACCGTACGAAATGCGTCTTTGCCTCGATACGGATTATGGGGCGCGAAGGTAATGAAGCCCTGTTCAGCCAGACGCACTGCGAATGCACCGTAATGGCCCCACGCGCGACTGGAGCGGTCTTCAGTAATCGTATCCTCCGGTAAGCCTTCCAACCCATGCTGACAGACAACGACAGGACGCCTCTCGCCGGCCTTGAGGTCTTTGGGCAGACACAGCCAACCCAAAGCGAACACGTCCTCCCACACATCGAGCGTAACCTCGTAGATGCGAACTGTCTCGGTTTCTCGCAAGAGGCGGCTCTTCGCATTCACACTCTGATCCGGGTCCGGCAATCGTCCGATGATGTCCCGCCAGAATCGTTCGCGTTCCTGCGTTATGTGCGATTCAAATGCAGCCAAGGGCTTCAGTGGCACTGCCTTCCAAAACTTCGACTGTCGCTCGGCCTCACATGTAACCAGCAGTCGCTGGGTAAATCGCTCCAACTCCCGCACAGTGCGCTGCTCGCGCGTTGCGTCAACTGCCAAGTCCAAAGGCTTGTCGTTCGTCTCCTTTGACGCACCCTTCTGTGATGCGAGCACGCTGTCGGCTGCGGCAGTAGGCAGCAGATGACGCACGATAGCTTCCACTGATGCATCGGCTCCGAGAGCCAGTACGCGACCATGCGGCGCGAGCAGTTTGGCGCGCGCGATCTCACCATCAAACGCGGCGCGCGCCGGCGCGGTCAGTCGGCCAGGAGCAGCCACCGTGCGTTGACCTGGCTCACCTGTCATGGTAACTGAGTACTCAGGATATCGCGCGTATTGCAGGACCAACGGCCGCGGCGCGATGAAGCTGGCGATCTCCGCATCGCCAAAGTCTCGCAACAGGCCAAAGACATTGCGCTCGAGCGGCTCTTGCCACATGCCTTCGCGCGGCGCAAAGCTGCCGGCGGAGTACACGCCATCGATCCGTTCATCCAATGCTCCGGCATACAGTGCCAGCATGCCGCCCTCGCCCACACCAGCCATGATCACCGGCACCTGCTTCGGCTGCGACTTGAACCAGTCTACGACCGCCAGCGCTTTCTGCACCTCATAACCGATAAGGTGGCGGCCCAATTGGAAACTCTGGCGGTGAATCCATTCGCGATGTGGCACGTTGGTACGAATGCCGAGCCTATCGGTCTGGCTGAACTGCGTGCCACGATTGACCAGCGCCAGGACGACCACTTCACAACCCGTAGTCAACCAACGCGCGTCGATGAACTTCTCGGGCGCATCGTCAGCATCCGGCAGGACTACCAGACGCGCCTGCGAATTACCTTTCGGTTTGAGGTAGATACCTTCGCCATAGACACCATCAAACACTGGCCAACGGACGCGGAACACCTGACACTGCTGCGTTTCCATGAGCAAAGCGGGCGAGGTCGTGTCACCTACCAATTCCAGCGCCTTAACCGCTGTCCGCGGATCCACCATGCCCAGAGCTGCACTCAGCTTTTCACGCGTCGGTTGGCGTGTGGCCTTCGATTGCTCAATCAACCGCAATGCCAGCTTGTCGATGCCCGCCACCATCGCAGCGGAAAAGTCAGTTGGCGGAGCCAGCAACTGTGTGCCAGGCAAAGACTGGGTGCCTGGCAGAGACGGCGCGACGGGCAAAGACTGCGCGACGGCGGCAAGTGGTAAGCACAGAACAGCAAGTAGAGTGAGAATTGACTTCATGGCACCAGTCTTCAAAGGGCAGGTGTAGGTGGTGGGGATTCAGGAGTTTTACAGGCGGAGAGAATTCGGCAGGAAAGTACAAAACGCAAACACGACTACCACATCACTCGATGCGCACTTCATCG
>JADLDX010000370.1 GCA_020846515.1 Pirellulaceae bacterium | reverse complement strand
GCTAATATTTCGAACCGGCCATTTTGTTCTATGCGCGCAGCGCGGGCTGCGCGATACTCTTCCACCAACGATGACCATACGGCTGGACCATCCGTATTTTCTTGTAGCAACTTGCTGAGCGGATAAGCGATATCGGCGAGGGTGAGTTGTGGTGGCTTTTCGGCTTTCAACATACTGCTGACGATGGACCGCAATCGATCAGAGGTGAACGACGCGCGGGACCATTGGTCAGCCATCGCCTGGCGAATCGCATCGCGCAGTCCGCGTAGTTTGGCGATGGCCGCGACATTCTTTTGAGGTGCGTCCGCCGGGCGACTCACCCAACGCGGCGTCATGAAGACAGCACCCAGCGCGTAATAATCGCGTTGAGACACCGCTTCGCGTTTATGATCATGGCAACGGGCACATGATACCGTGGTGGCCAGAAAGACTTTTGAAAAGGCATCTACTTTGTTGTTAACCATCTCCTGATGGATACCATTAAACGCCAGGCTACTCCCATGGCGATGTTCGCCCAGATGATAAAACATCGGGCCAATTACGCTTTCATGGATGCCCATTTGCAAATCGATCCGCGGCTCCGGCAACAAATCACCGGCTAGTTGTTCGCGCACTAGGGTGTCATAACCGACGTCTTGATTGAAAGCGCGAATCAAATAATCGCGATATTCATGCGAGCCCTTGGCTGGATTATCCCACTCATAACCATACGTATCGGTATAGCGAACCGCATCCATCCAATGTCGCGCCATGCGTTCACCGAAGTGCGGTGATTGCAACAATTGGTCCACCAACCAGGCATAGGCCGCCTCGGACCTCTCCGAAGGCAAGCCGCGCTGATCCACTTCTGTTGATGCATCAGCACGTATTGGGGCCGCCAGCCTGGACAAGTAGGCCGCGCGCAGCTCGGGGGTAGGCGGCAATCCGGTCAACACAAACGACAAACGTCTCAGCAGGATTTCGGGAGTGGCAGGATCCGCTGGGACGATAGAGTGCTTCTGCATTTCAGCGAGCAAGAAACGATCGATCGGCTCACCTCCCCAAAGTTCATCATCAACCATAGGTGGTTCCACGTTGGCCAGCGGCTTGAGGCTCCACCAGTCGAGTCGCTGTTGGAATTCATCGTCCCAGCTATCGGATGCCGATCGAGTCGCTCGAGTTGCAACGTCACTGGGATCGATGGCGCTGGGATCGATGGCTCTGGGATCAACGGCCCCTGTCTCGACCCATTGCGTCAGCAGGGCGATATCCTCAAGCGACAAGCGCGCGTCGGGGGGCATCTTTAGATCTTTGTCGGCATGACGTACCGCTTGGATCAGCAGACTTTGTTCCGGCTGGCCTGGGACGATAGCTGACCCAGACTGACCGCCTTGCTGCCAGCCGAGGCGATGGTCCAAACGCAATTTACCTTCTTGAGTCTCGGCATCGTGGCATTCCAAACAATGCTCGTGCAACAGCGGCCGAATGTGGTTCTCAAAGAAGGCCAGCTTCTGCGATGTCTCCATCTGACCAGCCTGGCCCTCGTAGACAAATTCAGACTTACGTTCTTCATGGGCAAACAAAACGCAGATGGGCTGTTGCATTTCGGGGCCACCGAACGACTTGACCAACTCTGTCTCTAGAGATGATGTTTCGGTCGACGATGACTCTGGTTGATCTTGGTCCACGATGCGCCAACTGTTGACTGCGCCTTTCAAGTTTGCGCAGTACAGATGTCGATCGGGACCAATGGTCAAACCAATCGGCGTCGACAGGTGACCACTGGAACCCCTCAACGCTTGAGACTCAGCCAGCGACGGTTTGTCGCTGGCTGCGGCGGATGCCCTGGACCGATAGAGTTGATTGTCAGCCGCACTCCAATAAACCGTGCCATCACGATCCACGGCCACGCCCCATGGCGCGGGAGGATTATGCATCGGTTGAGCCCACAGGTCACTCAAAGCGCCGTCCAGTTGCGCTGAGGTGCGTCGAACAGCTCGGGCAGCATAATCGGCGATGTAGACGTGCCGCTGATGAACGGCGATTTGTGTGATGCTGCCTGCGGTAGCCAGAGCCGCGTCGTTGATCCATTGACCGCTGGGGTAACCATACCGTTTGACTTTGCCATCAGCCTGGCTGGCGACAAGCAGATCGCCTTGATACCAGGCCAAACCGGTGGCGCGCAGTAAACGCCCACCATAACCTTCGGGCACATCGATTAGTTTGGTGACCTGTCCCGCACCGCGGGGATCAAACCGGAGGACGGTCCCATTTTCGTCGGTTTGCCCCGCTTTGCCCGGTTGACCAGGCAGACCGGTGGAGATCAACCAACATCCGTCGGGCGCGACGACCATCGCATTGGCTGGCGGCAAGCCGCTGATTAGCGTGCCCATGTGCTGACCGGTTCGATAGTTGTACCGCTCGATCTTGCCGGTTTGATGCATGAGCACGAACAAGTCCGGGTCATCCGAGTCAACGGCCGGGCACGAGCAGGCGAGCACTACAGCCAAAATGGCGAAGCACGAGACGGATGCGGATTGATGCATGCCCAACATACCGGTCTACCCAAAGAGTTGCGGCGAAAAAAAGCGAGCCCGCCGCCGGGCCAAAGCATGTTTGGCGCGGCGTTTTAGTATATCGCAAACGCGTCCCGCTCGTAAAACCGCACGCGCCACGTACCACGCCCGCTTAAGTGCCTGCCACCACGGGCCAGTGCTGGCGCGTCGAGCACACCTCGCGCGGGCGTTTTGCCTGGCGATTGGGGTGAAATATTGGTCAGGTAACGGAACCTTTACGCGTGGGCTGGGTTGATTCTGAGATGCGACTACCCGAAAACCGTGGGCTAGCGCCCTACGGCTAATCTGGACGCAGGGCCCGAATGCATGGTTCGCAAGGAAATGATGATGACCCAAGACCAAATTGAAACAATGCTGCTGGCTGCCACAATCTTAACCACCTGCATGATTGCGGTATTGGTGGCTTACCTGTAGGGGACCGCTGGCGCGCTGTGTCTGGCTGCTGCGTGCTGGCTAATGCGGCTAATATTCCGTTCTGGCGGAACTTCGCCAGAATATTGCAGGAGACGAGCTAAAGCGGACGATAAATCCTTTCGGTGGCTCGCATCCCAGTGATGCCCCTCTCACCTTGTGAGTTCGCCGTACGCCATTCTGCCACGCCCCGAGGCTCAAGCGCCCGAAGGTTCTGAGCCGGCAGAAATGGCAGCGGGCGACTTCGGCTGATCAGCCGCAGGGCGTTAGCCCACGGTTTTCTGGGAGAGCGGCCTGCGCCCCACACAGAGCAAATTCGCGCAGAAGCGCTTCATGCTCGGTTCGTTTCCAAACGGTCCGACTATCCACGCCCATTGCGTTCGCCTGGCGCCGGCCGAAAGTGCCATGGACAAGCACCATTGGCATGGCCGATCGGTTGGGAGTTTGGGCTTGCCTCCGCTGGAGCGTCGGCCTCTCGGTTGACCAGCCCGCCCCCAGAAGATCTAACGCTGCGAAGCATTTTAGAAGCGGAACGGCGCAAGCCGTCCGGTATATCCCGGTAGTTGTAGGAACCGGAGGGCTTGCGCCCAACCGCTACAAATGGCCTCTCAGTTCCCTCCGCTGGTTGATAGCTGAACAATCCGAATTACGTCAAGCGGATTATCTTGACTTTAGGGTAGTTTTTATGAGATACTTTGCACCAGAAAATCTCTGCAACTGTTACGCGTGGTAGAGTTTATCGGAATCCCCTCGCGCCGCAGGGAAACCCGACACTCATCAGCGCGTCTGTTTCCGACTTTCTTGGCATCAGGTCTGCTAAGGGAGTGGAGGTGGAGATTTAGTATCGATCCTGGTTTCATATGAAAGGACAAAGCAATCGACCGCAATCAGACACGAGTAAACAATCAGATCCGTATCTCTCAAGTCCGAGTCATCAGTGAAGAGGGTGAGCAGCTCGGCATTCTTCAGACCGATGATGCCCTGGCTCGCGCGCGAGATGTTGGACTAGATCTGGTTGAGGTGGCACCTAATGAGAAGCCGCCTGTATGCCGCATCATGGACTATGGCAAATACAAGTACGAGAAGAGCAAGAAAAAGCATGGTCAGGCACACGCCCACCATGGCAAGACCAAAGAAATTCGATTGCGTCCGAAGACTGGCGAGCACGATATTGGTTTTAAGGTGAAGCAGGCCAAAGGATTCTTGCAGCACAAAGACAAAGTCCAGGTGTCCGTAATTTTTCGCGGTCGCGAGATGGCGCACGTGGAAGAAGGTCGGCGCGTCATGGAAAATGTTGTCCAAGAATTGCTCGAGTTTGGTAAGTTGGAATCAACTCCGCAGCAACTGGGCAAACGCATGATATGCACCCTTGCGCCTAAGTAAGACTGTTTGTCGACCGGTTCGGGGCGATGGGATGTCAAGGAAGTGTCCCTAGGTTGATCTTGATTGAGTCAGGCGAGTCGCTATTCTTTCGGCTCGCACTGACTATCCTAAAGCAAGATGCCTAAAAGCTCATGTCATTGACAGCCCTTGAGCGCGGCCCAGCCGCGTCGTCTTTATCCATGTCCGCCCCAGCGCGCGAGCCGCGTTTTCCTCACCTGCGAAGAAACTTACTACTCAGCACCAGCGAGGCCGGCGCCTATGGCGCCATGGTTGGCATGGGGGAAACCTATTTGCCTGCCTTTGCTCTCGCTTTGGGAATGGGTGAAGTGACTGCGGGCATCGTGGCCAGCGCGCCCATGCTGGTCGGTGGCGTGCTGCAATCGATCTCGCCATGGGCTATCGCACGGCTCGGATCCTACAAAAATTGGATCGTGCTCAGCGCGGCACTGCAGGGCATCAGTCTAATACCGCTGTTCATTGCTGCTTTGCTGGGCAGCCTATCGCCGACCGCTCTGTTGCTGATTGCTTCGTTGTACTGGGCAGGTGGACTGGCTGCGGGTCCGGCCTGGAATACCTGGATCGGTCACCTGGTACCCACGACTGTGCGTTCAAGGTTTTTTGCCAAGCGCACGCGTGTGAGTCAATTGCTAACACTAAGTGGATTTTTGGCAGGGGGCGCGGTGCTGCAATGGGCTGGTAATGACCGCCTTTT
>JADLDX010000369.1 GCA_020846515.1 Pirellulaceae bacterium | reverse complement strand
TATTCAAGCCAATCCTGAAAAAAGTTTTAAGGTCGTTCGCCATGTCAGACCTGGCATGCCAGGCACCGTAGAGGCTGCTTATAACCGACCTTTGGCCGGCCAGAGCGACGCGTGGTCTGCTGCGGATCCATCGCTCGGCGGATTCTGGCAGGGTGGCAAACATTGGTCCGAAGTGGGTGCCGAAGATGCCATCGACTTTATCCAGATGGCAAAAGAGAAATCGAATCCGTTCTTTATGTACGTAGCCTTCAACGCGCCCCACGATCCGCGACAATCGCCCACAGAGTTTCTCGATAAGTATCCCCTTCAACGTATGCAATTGCCGAAGAGCTATCTGCCTGAATACCCGTTCAAAGACTCCATCGGTTGCGGGCCTAATCTGCGCGATGAAAAACTAGCGCCGTTTCCGCGTACTGAGCAGGCGATCAAAGTGCATCGACGCGAATATTATGCCTTGATCACTCACTTGGATCAGCAGATCGGGCGCATCCTCACAGCCTTGGAAGCGTCCGGGAAACCCGATAACACGTGGATCGTATTTACTGCCGACCATGGACTGGCTGTTGGTCATCATGGTTTGGTCGGCAAGCAGAATATGTATGACCATAGTATTCGCGTGCCCTTCATCGTGGTTGGTCCAGATGTAAAAGCGGGGCAGAAGATCCAAACTTCCATCTATCTGCAGGATGCCATGGCTACTTCGCTCGAATTGGCTGGAGTGGACAAGCCCACGGTGTGTGAGTTCCAGAGTTTCGCTGCATTGGCTCGCGGAGAGTCGGGAAGCCCGGTGCGCCGGTCCATCTATGGTGCCTATTTGCAACTGCAACGCTGTGTCGTCAAGGATGGTTGGAAGTTGATCGTCTATCCTAAAGCGAAAGTCATGCGACTATATGACCACAACCGCGATCCTCTCGAACTGCATGATCTGGCCAACGATGTTCAGATGAATAGCAAGAAGCAGGAGCTTTTCGAAGAACTGCTGAAGTTGCAGGTTGAACTGGGTGACAAACTGGATTTGAAAGCAGTATTCAACTAGCCTCACCCATAAGTTTTGATCGCCGGAAACCGCTTAGAAGTGAACTTTTTTACGAAGCCTATTACCTTGAACGACTCGCGCGCTAAAATCCTGGATCGATTGAGATCGAAGGTCAAACAGGGGCAACCGATCATTGGCGCCGGAGCTGGTACGGGTATTTCGGCCAAATGTGAAGAGGCCGGAGGTGTCGACTTGATCGTGATCTATAACTCAGGCCGTTATCGCATGGCCGGACGTGGTTCGCTTTCAGGTGTGCTCGCCTATGGCAACGCAAATCAAATTGTCAAAGAGATGGCCCATGAAGTGTTGACAATCGTCAAACAAACTCCGGTGCTGGCTGGCGTGAACGGTACTGATCCATTCATGCTGCGCGAACCGTTCTTGAAAGAGCTGTGCGATATGGGCTTTGCTGGCATCCAGAACTTTCCTACCGTTGGATTGATCGATGGTCTTTTTCGGCAGAACCTGGAAGAGACCGGTATGAGTTACGCCTTAGAGGTCGAGTGCATCGCGGCCGCTGTTGCGCTGGATTTGTTAACCACGCCCTACGTGTTTAACTTGGAAGAGGCCCGGCAAATGACGCTGGCGGGGGCCGATATCATCGTGGCGCATATGGGGCTGACAACTAGCGGTTCCATAGGTGCGCAGACCGCCAAGTCGCTCGAGCAAAGTGTGAGCGAGGTGCAAGCGATCATTGATACCTGCAAAGCCTTGCGGCCTGAGGTGCTGGTCCTCTGTCATGGTGGTCCTATTGCCACACCGGCGGATGCGAACTTCATGTTCGCGCGTTGCCAACAGCTCGACGGATTCTACGGCGCTAGTTCCATGGAACGTCTGCCAACCGAAGTCGCCATCACTGCCGAAATCCGCAAGTTCACTTCTTTGAGCTTGTTAGCGAATTCGGAAAATCATGGTTAACCCCCTACCCTGTTTGTTCACTTTATTGGCCAAGAAAATTGGTAAAGAAAAAGGCGCGTATGTTCACTTGCTGCCAGATAACGGCCTGCTTGCGGTTGTTCTGTATTTGGTTCGTGTGTCTCTGTTTTGTCTGCGCGGGGTTGGTCTACAGGCCGCTATTGGCGCAAGACAACTCACCGGTGCGCACCGACATACACATTAGTGGTATCTATCCGCATTTGACCACCTATGGCATTTACAGCCAGAACGGTGCTCATCGCCTGGAAAACCATAATGAATGTGGAATTGGAGCCATCGTGCCTTGGGCAGGCAAGCTCTGGATGGTCAACTATGCACCGCACATGCCCAAAGGAAGTGAACACAAACTCTTTTCAGTGGATCCAGATCTATCCCAACCACTTACGGTCCATCCCGAAAGTGTCGGCGGTACTCCCGCTGGACGAATGTTGCACCGCGAGTCGAATCAACTGCTGATCGCTCACTACCTGATCGATTCGTCCGGTACGGTCCGAGTGATTTCACCCAAGCAGATGCCGATGCGCGTGACAGCCATCGCCAGGCACCTCAAGGATCCGGCCAATATGGTGTATTACATCGATATGGAGGGGGCCATTTGGGAGGCCAACGTGCACACTCTAGCCGTGAAACGCTTGTTCGAAAAACCTGTGCCTGGCTGGCACAGCAAAGGTGGCTACACCTCACAAGGACGCTTGGTTATCTCCAACAATGGCGAACTGCCAGTTGGCAATTACAGCCAAGTCCTCGTAGGTGGCAAATCAAATAGTCCTGATGAAGCCGGCGTGTTAGCTCAATGGGATGGTCAGCAGTGGAGCATTGTGGAACGCCGCCAATTCACCGAAGTTACCGGTCCCTCTGGCCTGGCCGGTGGCAGCGATGGTCAAGAGCCGATCTGGGCCGTGGGGTGGGATCGACGCAGCTTACGTTTAAAAGTGCTCGACGATGGTCAGTGGCATACATACTTGCTGCCCAAAGCCGCCTATTGCAATGACGCTCGACATGGTTGGTATACCGAATGGCCCCGCATCCGTGAGATCACCGATGGCCAATGGATGATGGACATGCACGGTATGTTCTATAAATTCCCAAAAACGATGAGCGCCAAGAACTCCGCTGGCGTATCGCCCATCGCCAGTCATTTGCGGTATGTCCCCGACTTTTGTCAGTGGCAGGGCAAACTGGTTTTAGCGACTGACGAGACTAGCATTCAAGGCAATGAACTGGCCGGACAACCGCAGAGCAATTTGTGGATTGGCCAATTAGATGATTTGAAACAGTGGGGGCCAGCCAACGGTTACGGTGGACCTTGGTTGGATGACAAAGTGACTGCCAATGTCCCTTCGGATCCCTACTTGATTGCCGGCTTTGCGCGACGATGGGTGCATATGACGGTCTCCAAAGACGCTGACTCTGCAGATCAGGCCGTTGAGTTTACGCTGGAAATCAACCAACACGGCGACGATCAATGGACCGAATTCAAAAAGGTGCAAGTGATACCCGGCGGTTACACAGGGCTGGCCTTGCCATCGGATCTGTCGGCTGTTTGGCTGCGGTTTAAAGCCGGGCGCGATTGCACTGCCACAGTGTTTCTGCATCAAACGGCGTCGCGATACATCGACGGCCAAACGGAAGAGAATCGTCAGTTGTTCGCCGGCCTGGCCAATGTTGACCAACCTCGCGTGACCAGCGAGACCAGAGTCTACGCCGCCAAGCATAACCGGAATTTGCAAGTCCTCAGCGCAGGGGATCGTCTGCATGAGTTCACCAAAGCACAGTTCGAATTTACTCCGTCGAATTCGGATCCAGCGTTAGCCAAAAAATTGCAGGTCAAACCCATCTTCACCGTAGACATGGCTTCGGTACTAATTGAGTCCAATGGCAAACGCTATCGCTTACCCAAAGGCAATGCAGCTTACGATCAACCTTTCGCTATTGGGTGGCCGCGCGCGATACGTGAGGTCCAATCGGAGCGACAGTTAGCCAACATTCATGGAACATTTTATGAAGTACCGCTGGTCACTAACAGCGCGCCTCCGGCATTCGCACGCATGCGTCCAGTGGCGAGCCATGCCAAACGCATCAGTGACTATTGTTCCTGGAACGGACTGCTTGTGTTGGCCGGTGCGCGGACTGACGCAGCGGGCGATCCACATGTGTTCGTCGATGCTCAGCGCCAGTTGGCCTTGTGGTTTGGAGGTATCGATGATCTATGGCGACTTGGAAAACCTATTGGCCAGGGAGGGCCATGGTCTGCATCGGATACCAAAGCCGGTCAGGCTTCGGACCCCTACTTGATGACGGGCTACGACGAAAAAACGATGACCCTGTCCCATATTGCTGACAAGCCTGTCACTTTTCGAGTCGAGCTAGATATTACTGGCGCGGGACACTGGGTGACCTACAGAACGTTCGACGTGCCTGCTCAGCAGTCGGTTGTGCACAGGTTTCCCACGGGGCTTTCCGCT
>JADLDX010000368.1 GCA_020846515.1 Pirellulaceae bacterium | reverse complement strand
ATGAAGCATTTGGATGTACTTCGAGCTGCCAAACTTGTGAATACACGAAGTGAGGGGCGAGTGCGAGTCAATTCACTCAACGCAGCACCCATTCGCGATATCCTCGAACGGTGGATCAGCAAGTACGAAGCCTACTGGACAAACACGCTGCTTCGAGTACGAGATGACGCAGAACAAAAATCCCAGAGTTCAACTGCTAAGAAGCGAAGCAGTGGTTAGATATCACCGTTGCCAAGCAACTGAAATCGCTCAGTGGTAAGGTAGCGAAGTAGCCTGGAGAGCCGCGTCAATCAGCGTACCTGCGATGTTATTTTTGTCGTGCGCGAAGGTCACGACCTTCGTGCCCGTTCGCCACATCTCCTGCGCTTCAGGATGCACTCCGCAAAGTACAACCCAGGCTTGGCCGCAGTCAACTTCCCTTGACTTCGAGCCCAGTGGAAACGCTCGCTGCAAGCGTATCTTGAGCTCTGGGCTATGTACGGTAAGAGTGCGCTGGAAGATGGTGGGTGGAAGGAATGAGCTTCGCTTCGCGGTCAGCATGACTATCTGGTTTAGGCAAACAACTCATGGATCGGTTTGCCCGATTCGGTGACGATTGGAACGGGGCGTCCTTGAGGCGATGTCCAATGGGATTCAAGATCGATCTCTAAGAACTTGAAGACCGTAGCTGCCAAGTCGGATGGACTGACAGGTCGCGATGCGATTTCATAGCCGCGCGCATCTGTGCTGCCAATTACTTGACCATGTTTCAAGCCTCCGCCAGCCATTACCATGGACATGCAGTTCACCCAATGTTCACGGCCGGCATCTTTGGTCATGACTGGACTACGACCAAATTCACCCAACATTAGCACCAGCGTTGAATCGAGCAGGCCTCGCTCCTCGAGATCGTGAATCAGCGTGTGCAACACGACATCAATCCGCGGGAGAATTGGCTTGAGACCTTTTTCGATTCCTCCCCAAGGCGGCACATTGTCTCCGTGATGATCGAAGTATCCCCAGCGACCGCTGACAACGGTGAAGGTCACCCCAGCCTCCACCATGCGACGAGCGAGCAATGCCTTCTCACCTAATGAATCGCGCCCATATTTGTCTCTGAGCGCAGGCGATTCTTCGTCCAGTGAAAACGCACGCTCGGCCTTTCCGGAAACCACCATGTCCAACGCCTGCTGAGTGTATTGATCCATGCGGGCCATGTCGTTCAAATCGAGATCCTGGCGGAATCGATCTAACTGGGCCTTGAGTTGAAATCGATCCTGTAGTCGATCGATCTGTAACCCTTTGGGCAAACTGAACTTGCCTGCCATCTCCGAGCCTTGCACCGGCGCGAATTCCGAGCTGAGTGAACCTTGGCCCCAGATATCAGCTTTCATGCTGTCAGCCAGCGCCACGAAAGGTGGCATCCCTGGGACATTGGGGCCACGAAAACGCGCAGCAATCGAACCCATCGACGGATAACCATCGCCGTCGCGTCCATTGTCGGTTCGTCGAGCCAGCGCGTTGCCAGCTTGCATGGTAATGGGTGTGTGATTACTCGCCTTGCAGTCTACGCCACGAAGCACAGTCAGCTTGTGCATCATGCTGGCTTGCAACGGCAGATGTTCGCAAAAGCGAATGCCCGGAACCGACGTCGGGATAGATTGAAACGGTCCGCGAATTTCACTGGGCGCGTTAGGCTTGGGATCCCACATGTCTATGTGGCTTGGACCTCCAGAGAGCCAAAATAAGATAACCGATTTCTTGTTGGTGGGCTTCCCGGTTAACTTCATTTGCTCCTGCGCTTGAAGGAGTTTGGGTAACGATAGGCCTGCCATGCCCGCCACACCCGTCTGCAAGAACCACCGACGCGATCCCACTCGGACCAGATCGGAACAAGGACCAAAAAGGCTACTCATGGGCGAGAAATGGTTCATAGCACACCTGGTTGGCGAAATGGGTGGGAATCGCAGGTAGGCAGTTGTCGGATGGGCTTTGGGATTTATCGGCAGGCCGTACTTTCCCAATTAGATACTATCGTATAGTTTCGGATTGTCGAATGCGAGAGCGAGCGGCCCGATTTTCTACTTTGTCAGCTGGTCATATTTGTCGGCTGGACTTAACCATGCGAGCACAGTGGGCGATCCCGATAAGGTGTCTGCCAACGCGTGGCCGACCATTGATTTCTGAGCGTAAACTCTAGGTTGTTCTTTCGGGCAGTTGATACCAACCATCCAAGAAAGCACTCGGATCTACTGACGCTTCCTGGCCCAGTCAACCAAAACGGCTCCTGCCCCCTTTATAGCTTTTCTTTCCAGGTCGCTAGCCCAGCATTTTAGCCTGAAGGGTTGGCAAATCCTCTGCCGGCGGTGATATGTGACGCACATCATAGCTGTTGTCGCGATTACCGCAGCCTTATTCATGATGGCAATCAACCATCTCACCTTCGTGGCGAACATGAGAGGCCAAGTTTTAAACGTCCAAGCTTTCGGAATGGCCGTCGTGTTTTACCTAATCGGCATCGTAGAGTTAATATCAGCGATTTGGAGACGATTCCGGATTGCAAAATAGTTGCACCGAATAGTCGCATCCTCTAAACTCACGCAAGCGTTAGACTGCTGCATCAAATGAGATGCTGAGGGGCTCGATTTTGGACGCAGCAGTCAACGCTTCTTGTAACCTGCGGTGTGTGGTGGCCATGGAGCGAGCTAGGATAAAGTGCTGGTGAGCCAGGAGGTGCCGCTTTCACTTCGTTGCTGCCTTGGACCAAGACCACGCCGGATTGCCATCGACGGTGACTTCGCTTGGCTGCAATTTTCCAGCAGCGCGACCTTAGAAAAGGTGGCGCTACGGGATCTGGTGGATGATCGTGGGATTTGGAAGCGGTGATCTAGAGATCTCGCGATGCTTGCTACACGACCTGGTGACAATCTAGGTGTCATGGTGGTGACGAGGTTCGCTCTATAGTATCGGATTGTTTGTTTCCTATTTGTTTTTCGCGGTTGGTTCAT
>JADLDX010000367.1 GCA_020846515.1 Pirellulaceae bacterium | reverse complement strand
GTGAAGCATTTTTGCTCGTGAAACCCGGCATTTGTAGCGGTTGGGCGCAAGCCCTCCGGTTCCTATAACTACCGGGATATACCGGACGGCTTGCGCCGTTCCGCTTCTAAAATGCTTCACAGCGTTGACCGCAAGGGGCAGTATCAAGCAACTTGAGATGCAGGTTTTCGCACCTTGAATGGATAAAAACAAGGGGCAAATAATGTGCGCGCAAAAGTAGCGCCGTATAATTGTGCCGGTAGCGTGTAGCAGCCAGCCAAAGAAGCCGCAGACAGCCACTGAGGTGGGCGACAGGGAAGCCAGCCCAACGACACGCTCCAACTTTTCTTAGCGAACTCTCTTCTCGATCTCTTCGTTGTCAATTCCTAGTGTCAATTCTTAGTCTGAAAGATCTAGCCATGTTCAGGATGGGCCTCCTGCGTGCGCGTACTTGGGTCTGGACACTCCTGGTGTTTTCTACATTAGGAGCCGGTATCTACTTTCGTACACAAATCGAACGTCATACGCAGCAGATCACGCTGCAAACTGCCGGTAGTCAGCCTACGCGCTCGGGCGGTACCTTGATGATCGCCGGTGGTGGCGAGTTGCCCGATCGCGTGCAACGGCAGTTCGTCGAATTGGCCGGGGGGAAGGCTGCGAAACTGGTTGTAATACCAGGTGTCTACGTCGATGATAGCTTTGTGAAAATCTACTTCGACGAATGGAACAATTGTGGCCCCGCTTCGGTGCACGTCCTGAATGCCAGCTCGCCTGAAGAAGCCAATGACCCTGCGTTCGCTGCTCCGCTAGAAGAGGCAACTGGGGTTTGGTTGGGAGGTGGTCAACAGACGTGGCTGACAAGTTGCTATCGTGGCACACGGATCGAGCACAAGATTCGTGCGGTCCTGGAACGGAACGGGATTGTGGGTGGCACCTCCGCCGGCGCCGCCGTCATGTCCGAAGTCATGATCACAGGGGGGCGGAAAAAACCTTCGATCGGTACCGGATTTGGTTTGCTGTCCGGTGTGATCATCGATCAACATTTCATCAAACGCAATCGATTCTCGCGTTTACGTCAAGTTGTCGAAGCCAATCCTAAACTAGTTGGCATTGGTATCGACGAAAGTGCGGCCTTGATCGTTTCACTGGCTTCGCGACGCGTACGCGTCGTCGGCGATTCGTACATCGTGGTTTGCTTGCCCGAGCAGATCGGCAAACATTACCGCGTCGAGGTCGACTTCTACAATCCGGGTGACGAGTTCCAGCTCTCGGAACCTGGCAAACCCGAGTTGATGCTCGCCAGTTCATCCATCGTCGAAGACTGGCTGGATGAGTAAGCGTCGGGCTGGTTACTTCACCACTAGCTTGCCGTCCCAATCCAACTCGATCCGTTGACTGGCGGAGGCTCCGTGCTCGACAAGCCAACGGGCCAGTGGCGAAACGACCACCGTTTCGATCGTACGTTGCAAGGGACGCGCCCCCAATCTGGCATCAAACCCATCTTGAGCCAGATGGTCCAACAAACGGTCGGTCCAGCACAAGTCGCGACCGTAGCGTTCCAGTCCCTCACGTTTCTTTAGATCGTTCAGTTCTTTTTCGGTAATGCTGCGTACAGCCGTTCGATCCAGCGGCACAAAGGGCACGACAGCATCCAAGCGATTGAAAAACTCGGGCCGAAAAGAGCGACGTACTTCGCTGGCGTAGTCGATTGACTGACCATCACCAAAGCCCAACGATGTGCTTTGCCGCGAACCCAGATTGCTGGTCATGATAATGACGGTGGTGCGAAAAGAAGTCACGCGCCCGAGTCGATCGGTCAAGCGTCCCTCGTCCAACAGACTTAGCAGAATGTCGAACACTTCCGACGAGGCCTTTTCGATCTCGTCCAGCAACAGCACGCTCAGCGGGCGTGTACGAATCTGCTGAATCCAAGTCGTCGGTTGACCTTCGGCATCGGACAAAAAACGATGGCCAGCCGCAAGGCCAGCGAACTCGCTCATATCCAAGCGTGTCAGTGGTTGCTTGCCTTCGCTGGCACCAAACAGGAATTGCGTCAATGATTTGGCCAATTGTGTTTTGCCAACGCCAGTCGGGCCGCAGAATAACATGCAGGCAAACGGACGACCGGGATCTTGCACCGCCGATTTGATGCGGGTCACCACACCCGCTGCTGTCGTACACGCAGCTGTCTGCCCGATGACCTCCCGCGACAACTGGTCAATCACCGTCGACTTGGCCAACGTTTGCGCATCGTCCAACAGAGTGATGGGCAGCCCAGTCCGTTTCGAGAATTTGCCCAGCGTCAGTGACGTGGTCCAGTGGCTGGGCGTATCGGCCGAGCGACGACGACTGGTCAGTTCATCGACAAAATGCATGGCAGGGCCGGGGGCAGCGCTGTGCCGCTGAAATTGACGACACAGTCGACTGATCAAACGTGGCACATCGGGATCGAACGTCGCTTGCGATGCCTGAAAACGGTTCTTTAGCGTATGTCGCACCAGCTCCGTTTCGTGTTCGACCGACATCGGTTCGAGCACGACCTGGGGTAGAGCATCCACCAAAGCCGGCAACAATCGGCGGCACGCATCCAGTTCCGTAGGCGTCGCCTCGGCGACCATTCGCAAACGACCGCCACGTATGAATGGAATCAGAAACGCAGCCAGCGAATCGCGCGGCTCGCGACCACCGACGGCCACCAGTTCCAGTAGGTTATCGACAGCCAAAATGCCATCCAAGTTGGCAAGTTCCGCCACCACGGTTTCTAATCGTTCCTGCCATTGTCCCAAGTAACGCATGCCCGCAATCAAGCGTCCACCGCTGGTCGACCAGACCGCCGGCGTACGCACAGGCGGTTGCCCACGAGCGCGCTCCGCTTTGGCCTTGCGACGACGCTCTTCTTCGATCTGCCGAGCAACCGCGCTGATAAGAACTGTTTTGCCGGCACCACTTTCACCGACCACCAGCGCGCTACCGCGTTTTAGACAATCTTCGAGCGAACTCTTGGCCGCTTCGCGTCCGCCGCCAAGATGGGCACTGAACTGCCGGGCCGTTATCGGTTCGGCGACCAACGATAGTTTGCCATCTCCGCCTGCTGCTAAACGACCGTTGCCTGCATCCTTTAATTTAATGCGTAGCCACCGCAGCTCTGTCTGCTTGGGTGGCCACATCCGCCTGACTTGACCTGGCGTCATCAGCGCGGTCATCGAACGGACCGCTTCGATCAACGTGCTGCGAAACAAATCAGCGCTGGGACAATACAAGATCTCGCCAAAGTCCGGCAACAAACAATATAGTTCGCCGCGCTGGTCCTCCAGTTTTAGATAACGCACCGGCAGATCGACTTTTGGTCCGGCAGGAAAACGCCGATCTGCATGCACTACCACCGGCCGAACCGGAAAGCTGCGTGTCTGCAACTCAGCCTCAGCCCAAATACTATTGGCCGCCCAATGATTCGTCTTCACCGTGCGCCGCACGCGGTTCTTCAACGTCCGAAGCGCTTGCTCGGCCGACGCCCCCAAGGCCTCATACGCCGGTCCAGCCAACAACTGCGCAACGCATACACCACTGTTGGCAAAGCTGAGCATGACCGGTAAACGTATGAACATGGGCGAACTACTTCACACCGGAACAATCGGATTGGCTGGAATGCACAGCAACGGAATCACGAGGGATGCCCAACCAATGATCTGGCGAGGCCAGCCCAACTTGCGGGTATCATCGCGACTGGGCGGATGACGTGGTCCCATCAGCAGTGCCAAGAAATACATGGGAGTAAAGATGTGCATTTGATTGTAGACCACTCCAAAAACTACCAAGTAGGTAGCTGTCAGCGCCAGCACGGCTAATCCAACCCAAGTGGAGCGTGGTCCAAACAACCCAAAGGACACGTGACCTCCATCCAGTTGGCCCACCGGTATCATGTTCAATCCGGTCACCAATAATCCGGACCAGGCCGCCATCAACAGTGGATTGCTCTCCGTGTTCAACATCGAGACGTATCTCGACGCATCGCCTGGTACCAACCACTGGGCCAGCCATTGCACGATCAGCGGTTGCCCCAAGGCCATCATCTTATAGGGACCATACTCGGGCCCATGAGGATGCCACATGGCATAAATCAGAATCGGAATGGCCACGCACAGTCCAGCGATGGGGCCGGCCAAGCCAATATCAAAAATCTGCCGTCGATCCGCTTCTCCACCCTGCATCGCAATCACTGCTCCGCAAGTTCCCAGCGAAGAGACCGGAAACGGAATGAACAAAGGCGGCGTACTGGGAACCAGGTAATACAGTTTAAATAAATAGTGCCCAAACTCATGAGCCTCCAAAATCCCCATCAATGCTAGCGAAAACTGCAAACCGTCAGACCAGTTTGCTAGCATCGACACGCGAACTACGAGCAGACTGTGAACTTCGGCAGCATGGATCAGGGCGGTCGTGGGAGCCCAATTCGTAACGCCAGCCCAAAAGGTG
>JADLDX010000366.1 GCA_020846515.1 Pirellulaceae bacterium | reverse complement strand
TGGGGACTGGGCCGGCACCGGACCAAAAGACGCATATTGGTTTTGTCGGTAAAGTGGTCGTGAAGCGATCAGACTTTGACATGAAAACCTATCTCCCCAACATTGGAGACGATGTGACCCTGTTGCTGAGTTTTGAGGGCATCAAGTAGTGACGTTCGCATCGATTTCGATCGCCTTGCCATTGGCTGGGGCAATTGCCTTTGCGCTCGCCAAGGGCATGTCTTGGCGTGGCGTTCCGTCGTCGACGGCTGCACTCTGGGCATACTGCTTGAGTTTGCTCGTGGGTGTCGCCGTTTTACTCTCCGGCGGATTGGTGGGAATGACGCGTGGCGTTTGGCCGCGCGAAGCAGTTGACTGGTTGGCAATTGCGGCCATGTTTCTGACAGGCCTGGCCGTTTTACAGAGGCAGCCGGCCCAAGCTAGCCGTCTCACGCTCGTCATGGGCCTGCTGATGGGAACGCTAATCGTGTGTCGCTTGCTGTATGGCAGTGTTTATTTGCGGCCCGGCCATACTTCAACGACCGCCCTGGTGGCCATCGCCTTAGGTGGGGGCGTGATCGGAGTAAGTTGGTACTTCGATCTGACTCGCAGCAACGAGCCACAAAACAGCGAGTCGATTGTCGGCTGCGCTGTGGCGTTTGGGTCTTCAGCGATACTGGGCATGTCTGGCAGCTTCCAATATGGCATGATTGGTTTGCTGGCGACGATTGCCAGCTGTGCGGCGTGGACGGCTACGCGTTCCTGGCCATGGGTCAGCCATCAAGTGACCTTGTTGCTACTGGGGTTAGGCCTGGCCTTCGCCGAACTGAACCTGGCAACCGCGTTGGCGTTGAGCGGGACGGTTTTAGGTGGTAGTCTACTGGGTCGATGGTCGTCAACGGCTGCCCACAAGCGACACAGGGCGGTGGGGTTGATGGCCATCGTCGTCGTATTGGCGTTGTGTGTTGGCTTAACTACGCAGCGTTTCTTTAAGGATGTGAAAGGAAGTAACGCGAGCTATGGCGGATACGAAGCACTCAAGTAAACGTCAGAGCCGTAGCGAGGCGTCGCTGGCTGAAGACCTGGGCAAGCGTAACCCATTCGACCTGTTGGAAGAAGAGGTTTACGTCAATTTGTTGCGCACGGTCGATTTGTTGTCCCGCGACTTCAATTCACTGTTCGAGCAACACGACCTGTCCAATCCGCTGTACAACGCTTTACGGATCATTGGCGGTGAGCAGAAGGTGTCGCTGGAAGGCATCACGGTTGGAACCATATCCAAGCGAATGGTCTGCCAACAACCAGACACCACACGATTGATCGACCGCCTGGAGTCTCTAGGGTACGTACGACGTGTGACTAGCGGCCAGGACGGAAGAAAGCGGCTGATAACACTAACAAACACAGGCAGTGAAGTGCTCGCTGCGCTGCATCGTCCCGTGCGCGAGTTGCACCGCCGGCATTTCAAAGGCTTATCACCTTCAGCGTTGGCACGTTTGAACAAGCTGCTCGATTCCGTACGAAGTCATCTCACTTAGTCAGCACTTAATACTACAGGTACGTTATTGCCGAGCGATTCTTACGTATCGGCAGTGGCGATGACGACCCTGCGGTAGCTGAACGCACGGAGATTCGCAAATACTACTTCGATCACTTCGAGGAGTGGTTATGGTTCGGGAAGAGCAACTACGACATGACTCGCTATCCCCATAACATGTTCCTGGAGCTGTTCATTCGCTTCGGTTTCGTTTTGGGTGGTGTTCTCGCGATCGCGATCCTGGTAAGCACTTGGCGATCTTTGCGATGGCTGTACAGTCAATCCGATTCTCGAACAGATTCGATCAGCTTTATCATCACGCTTTTGGGCTTGTTCGGGCTCGTAGTTTCCCAGTTCAATCTGGCGCTGGAATTCAATCGGACTCAGTGGCTATTCACTGCCTTTTGGTTTGCCAAGTCAGCCGGTCGCCGATAAAAGGGGTCAGGTCCATTTTATTTCGCACGCCGTACGAAGTGCAGTCGGCCAAGCGAAGGGGGCACGTCTGGTTTACCCATTCCTTTACGCGTAAAGTACTTTGCCTGGGCCACGACGACCACACTCAGCTTACAATTGACCGAGAGCTTGCGCGACAATGTCAACGCCGACCAGTTCACTCCAGGCAGCCAGCAGTCGGCGAGTGACTGGACCGATTTTGCCGTCACCGACTGGCACGCCATTGAACTTGGTGGCAGGCATGATGCAATAAGGCGTGCTGGTAAAGAAAAGCTCGTCGCAGGTATAGAGATCGTAGGGCAGCAGGCTCGCTTCCTGGACAGGTATGCCGATTTTTGCGGCTAGTTCTATCAACGTATCCCGACTTATTCCCTCCAAGCAGTTGCTCGAGAAGGGAGTTTTTAATACTCCTTCACACAAGGCAAAGATATTGCCGCCTTTGTTCTCAGCCACGAAGCCGTCGCTATCCAGGATAACGCCCTGTGCCTGCGGATCGACCAGTTTGACTTCCATCTCGGCCATCGTGTAGGCCATGCGGCTGCGATTCTTAATTCGGGCGTCGAGCGATTGCGCGGGTATGACTCGGCTCATCGCCGTCACCGCATGGCAGCCGGACTGAAAAAAGGGCGCCCAACTGCGGAGGTCCATAGGCTGTGTAAAGATCATCACCGTCGCATTGGAACGCTGGATCGTTGGATCGGCTCCAGCCACGGATCGTCCACGCGAAATGTTGTGAACGATCCAGCAATCCTCGCCTGGGCCCATATGCTCTCGATTGGCATCCAGGACATCGAGCGTTATCCGCATCATCTGCCCGGCATCACACCCCGGATCGATGCGCGTGACCTTAAGCGACTTGTACAGACGAGCAATGTGCTGCTCGAGTTTGAAAGGTCGATATGCAAAAGTTCTAGTCGACTCGGTGACTGTGTCGCCCAACATAACGGCGCTATCGAAGATCGAGATCCGCGCCTCGCTCTCAGGCACCATCTGACCAGAAATGTAGACTCTTCGTTCGTTCATTTTCTTAGGCAAGATAATCAAACGCAGGCAGCCAAGCTAGAGGGCATCCATATCGGCGCAGGAACGGCTCGGCGGTAGTTTTCATCCACGGTATCCGAACGCTCTGCCGCCCGAGCAACGCTGAATCGATACCGGCGATTGGTACCGTAGACTGGAATCTTTCATCCTGCAGGGTTGTTTGGAATGAGGTAGATCTGGCAATAACTTCGACAAACTTGAATCCAACGGGCATGCTCGTTACGTATAACTCCGGGTCGTCTTATCTACAACCTGCAGGATTCAAGCTTTCATGTTCTATCCCAGTCGCATCATTCTGTTAGCAGTTACGATACTATTCGCAGCTGGGTACGGGCAACACGCTCAAGCGGCTCTCGTTTTCCGTGATGTCAACGTTCGCTTGGACGCGTCGCAGATTGAAAGTTTCGATTTGGATCTCGACGTCAATGGAACGGTTGATTTCACATTCACATCGGCGTTTGTGCCTGATCCTGCTTTCTCTGTAGGCTTTAATACCATCGACTTCCCGTTTTCCAGCAATAATGGGGTCGTCATCGACGCGTTGACTGTTGACGGGTTCCCGACTGTCACCCGCCTAATACTTGGCGATACTGTCGCGAGTAACCACCTGTTTTCCTCCGCGTCCTTTGACCAGGGCAACTTGACCTTCTTCACGCCGTTTGATCCACCGAGCGGAAATTTCGCAGGACAAAGCGGCTTTGTGGGACTGCGTTTCAATCGCGGCGGAGGGACGGCGTTTGGCTTTGCGCAGATATCGGTTAATGCCATAAATGCTCAAGAAAATCCACTTGGATTGACTATTGGAATTGTTGGCTATAACGATACGCTCGGTGCACCAGCTTCGATTACAGTGGTTCCGGAACCTTCCACTCTGCTTACGGCGGCGACCTGTTTGGCGATGGCGGCCGCTTATCGAAAACGCAAATCGGTCGTTCAATCTCGGTTATGATGAACGGCTCGGTATGTTCAGATGACCGGGTGACGCCTAACGTTTTTGGGTTCGATGTTTCATGACGCACGTAGTCTCCACTAGGCAACGCATAGTCTGGTTAGCGTCTTGCGTTCTGCTGGGCGCTCTGTGTTGGTTTCTCTGTTCAGGCATCGTACGGCGTTCGGCCAGTGACGCGACCGACGAGGGCCTGTCTGTAGATCGAAGTATTCCCAGCAGAGATTACACACCAGCACAGGTTTTAACGCTCCAGGTCTAATCGATTCGCGATTCCTTGAAGGATAGCTCGCGGCTGAAAGTTTGCTACAGTCTTGCTTCCCCTGAGAATCGTCATTTCACTGGTCCATTCGCACGTTTTGCTCAGATGCTCATGACGCCGCCGTATGACTCGATCGCGACGAGCGCGGAGTGGCAATTAGGCACAACTGCCATCGAAAGTGACTTTGCGGCGGTCCTTGTTTCGACCATATCGAGCGACGGCAACCTGAGAACATTTCGTTTCATTTTGCAGCGGCATAGCGATTCTCCTTATGAGGGATGTTGGCTCACAGAAGCGGTCCAAGTTCTAGAACAAGTGCAAGTCTCAGGCGTACGCAAGCCAGCGACCGTTGAGGAACTGTCAGTTGACTGAACGAACCAAGGAAATCGATGCGGCCGCAAGCTCACTTTTGGACGATGAACTCATTCAGTTGATCACCGAGCGAGACGAAAGGGCCTTGGTCGCACTCATGAATCGCTATGGGGGGCAAGTGCTCGCGGTCGGCAAACGAATTTGTGAAGATGAGTTGGAAGCCAACGGGGTTGCGTCGGATGTTTTCTGGGATTTTTGGCAGCACACTGAATCCTATCAGCAATGCCGTGGCAGCTTACTTGCCTATTTGTTGACGATGGCGCGCAGTCGCGCTATCGATCGTCGACGTTCAGCGGCCACCTTCCAAAGGAAACGCCTGGCCTTCGCGGAGTTCAAGCAAAATGACGAAACCGCAGCGTCGCCTCACATTTCTCCTGAACAAGCAACACTGCAAAACGAACATGCCGTTGAAATTCAGCAAGCCATCGGTCAACTTACGGACCTTCAACAACGAGCTCTGCAGCTCGCGTTTTTTGATGGGATGTCTCATAGCGAGGTCGCCCACGTTCTGCAGGTTCCATTAGGTACCGTGAAAACGCATATTCGCAGAGGGCTCCTAAGGTTGCGTTGTCTGCTTTCAGAGTCTGACTCAAAGTCTGGCTCAGAGTCAGAGTTAGGGTCAGACTCAAGGTCAGTCGAAGTCGGGAACAACCAATGAACTGCGCAGAGGTACAAGAATGCCTTGTTGACTTTCTCTTGCTGGAACTGGATGAGCATCAGCGACAGGCGGTGGAGTATCACTTGTCAGGCAATTGCCAAGCATGTAACGAAGAACTTAATAGACTGCGCGAGGCGCAGGACCTCGTATGGCAATCCGTGCCGCGCTTGACCATTTCCATAAGTCTGACAGAAGACGTATTGAAGCGAATAAGTGTATCGACTTCTTCGCCTGTATTGAGCTCAGATTTTGGTGAACAAGGACGCGTTGACATCTCCAGGAGTAGGACTAAAAGTTTGCGGCTGCAGTCGTGGCTAGCGTTCGCGGCTGGGATAGTGGTCATGATTTGTGTG
>JADLDX010000365.1 GCA_020846515.1 Pirellulaceae bacterium | reverse complement strand
GTTGGCGGCAAGCCGATCAGATCGAGATAGACGCGTCGAAGCAAAACTTGCTTCGGTGCGGCTGGACGAGGCGACAGCCCGTGCCGTTTGAGTTCCGCGTTGACAAAAGCGTCGATTGGATTCGTATCGCTCGATACGTTCACGTGGTTCCCAATATCACCTTGGCCACTGCGATCATCCAGCGCTGGCACGTCAGGTCGTTGCGGCGGTTGAAAGGCCCAGTGCTGGCGTGGGTCGGTCTCAGCCTGTTCCAACTCAGGCGACTTCGCACCATCTCGAATCCAGTTCTTGACTAGTTCGATCTGTGTTGGCGACAGGGGTTCACCGGTGGGTGGCATGCGCTCGGCTGCGTCGCTGGCCGACACGCGCTCGAGCAATCGACTTTCATTGGCCTGGCCCGGAATGACTGCTGCGCCGCTATCGCCGCCACGGCGCATGGCATCGCCTGTATCCAATCGCAATCCCGCTTCTTGCTTGAGCGCACCATGACAGGCGTAGCACCGGGCTTTCAAAAGCGGCTTGATGTCCCGCTCGTAGCCAGTTGTATCAGCCAGCAAACCATGGGTGATCAACAACCACACCGCTGTCGTCATGCCCAAGCACAGCATGGTCGGCATGACGTTGCAACCTAGCCGTTTGCCAAAGCTCAGTCGCACTGGGCTGATATCCATGATTCGCTCACACTCTTCATTTAAGGCCGACCCAACAATCAGGCGTGACGGCCGCGATTGCCGTCGCCCCCTATGCTGCAAGCGGCGACCAATCGCCTAGGGCGGACGCATATTCTAACCGCTAACCACGATGGCGATAAAGGCGTAGTTTATGTCTTGCAGAGCCTCAAGCTGGTCTGATGCCCAAGTCGTGACTCAAATCGACTTCGCCGGGCTCTAGTGTGGTTAAACTACTGCGACCTAGAGTGTCGGCATCGGAATCGCGATCGTCGCTACCGACGTTAGGTGTGGTGATAACGAAGCCGGCGGGCAGAGTAGTGACGTCAAACTGGACGTAATAGGCACCGGGCTGCAAGGCCGCAAAGAGATAATGACCCAATACATCCGATAGCACGCTTCGCAACAACACATCGTCAATGTCATAAGGTATACCGTTCACGCCCGGTGAGTACAAATGAACCATTACGCTCGCGACGCCACCTTCGGTGGAATCCTGGACTCCGTTTCCATTGACGTCATTCCATACTTTATCTCCAATCGCTCCGCCCGTGCCGTTGCCAATGATAATTGGCCCGGTCGGGCTGCCGGTTGGTCCACCGCCACCGCCATCATCATCGCCCGGGCCATCGCTGTTGCTGTCATCGGTTCCGGAACCGGGACTCAAGCGTGGGCCGCGACGACCACCTGGACCATCACCATCGGTACCTGAACCGGACGTGTTGCTCAACGGCAATTGTGCAAAACCAACGGCCTTCACCGCCGCCTTGGGGCTGGGACCTTGTGTGGCTTGCTCGTAATGGACAGTGACAACGGTCTCCATATCCTCGGCCGTAGCCACACGAGCAATGAGCTCTAGTTGTTGGGCAACACCTACATAGATGGCAATATCAGCCGCGATCACCAAATGAGGTGCCGTCGCCGTCGACTGCACCAAGAAGTCAAACTCGCCTTGTCGAGGCAAGTTTGGAATCGAAGGCAGCGTTGCATTTTCGTTTCCAAAGGAGGGCGAGAAAGGTCCTGGCCCTTCGATCTTGCTGGTTAGATTCGAATTCGTGCTAGCAGCAAAATTTGCGTCCCAAATCTTCTTGCTCAAGGTGGTCGAAACTTCACCCTTGGAATTGACCCCCAAGGCGACTGGCCCAAGATTCGCTGACACGCCGCCTGAAAAACCCTTGGTGCCCACAGTAACCTGTGCATTTACGCGACCATCTGAACCTGGCACGGCAAAGCCAAACTTTAGATTCGTGCTGGGGTCGGTTACACCGCTAATACCACAGGCGCCTGCCTTGCAACCAATGCGGAACGTAAATGGTTCATCCGCACCATAGTTCAGCGCGAAATCCGCATAAACACTCACAAAAGCTGATAGGCCTCCGCTTTCTGAAATTGCTTGCGTGCCCGTAGGATCCGTAGCGTTGACCGGATCATTGCCTGCGTAACGTTGAAGATTGGCATCACCACCACCAAAGACCAACGGATCTTCGCTAATGAATTCGCCAGTTTGTGGGTCATAATAACGAGCCCGATTGTAATAGAGCCCAGTCGCTGAATCGAACTCGCGACCGGTGAACTTGAAGCGGTCGCCTCGCGCCGGATTGGTTTCCGACAAAACATTTCCGAAGCTGTCGTACTCAAGCGTATCCACAACCACTCCCGAACTGTCAGTCAGGTTGCGAACGCTGCCCAGTCGATCCTCAAGATACCAAGAGGTCCCTTCGCCAGGCCGGTATCGCGCCAGTAGTTCATCGGTGCCTTCGCCGGGTACGTAGCGAGCCAGCATGTTTCCGTTGGCATCGAAATCAGCCCATACTGAACTACCCACATAAACTGTCGCCAGCTTGGTTCCGTTCGTATCGACTAAGATGCGACGATCCAGCGCATCGTATACATAGTTTGTTTGACTGGTCACCGTTCCTGATGCCGTACGCTGTTCCACTTGGGTCAGACGCTGGCGATGGTCATAAGTAAATAGCGTGACATCATTTGCGCTGATACGAGTCTTCGATAACAGGTTGCCCTCATTGTCATATGCATAGATAAACTGACCATCGCGCAGCAGTTGATTGTTCGCGCCGATAACTCTCCCGGGCGTTTGACGATTACCGTTGGCATCATAGGCATACGACTCATCCGTGTTGCCAGGCCGATCGGCACCGATCAGTTGCCCCGCATCGTCATAGTCGTACTGAATCGTTCCCGATGTGCCCGTCTCC
>JADLDX010000364.1 GCA_020846515.1 Pirellulaceae bacterium | reverse complement strand
TGCGCTCCAAAGGCAGTTTCAACATCCGCGACACCACCTGCGCATAAGCGTTCAATTGCGGCTTGTGATGCTCGATTCGCTGACGTGTCCACAAATCGATATCCATGCGTGGGTCCCAGCGATCTGTTTTGTAGTCCAAGATCTCGGCTGCGATGATCTGACCTTGATGTTTAAGGACTACTAGACGATCGATCGATCCATCGATCAGATGATGATCGAGAATCAGGCTGACACGACGCTCATTTTCCACACTGATCTCATCGGGTATTACACCCGCGACCGGACGCGCATATCGTGAGCGACTCAGCGCGTTCTGCACGGATTCAAGCTTTAACATGCGACGGAAGTTGGCCAGTTCCTTATCGAGCGAAAGATGACGCAGTTCTTCCGGCGTGAGCGCGTTCAGAGCGGTTTCGCGCAGTCTATCTTGACTGGGCAGGTTACCAACAGACGCCGGCTCGAGATTCTCTGTACTGCCATCCAACCAGACGACTTGCTCAAAACATGCATGCACAAGAGTACCGATCGCTGCGCCTATCGATTCGCTAACGGTGAACAATCGGCCAAGCTCGATCGAACTCATGGCCGCAATGGAACTCGGCGCAGCCACTCGATAGCCGCGACGTGGCGCGGTGTCGGCGTCGGTCTGCAGGGCGATCTGTCGGCGTTGGGCACCGACAGGTTCGAGAACTTCGGAATCCATTGGCTCAATCTGAATTGGCTCAGTCTGAAATGGCTCAGTCTGAAATGGCTCAATCTGAAATGGCTCAATCTGAATCACAGGCGACTGGGTGCCGTCGGCGAACCACTGAGCGTCACCATGTTCGTAAAGCACGGCTTCGGCTGTCTTGAATAACTGCGCATCACCCAAGACGGACTGCAGAACCGACTCGCATTGCTGCGTGGCATTTTGTTGACGAGACACGCGGGGAGCAGTAATCATGTATAAGGCGCTGCGTGCGCGTGTCATGGCGACATACAGCACGCATAAGATCTCTCGAACGCTTTGCGCCTTGCGATCATGAAAGGCTTGACGCCACTCGGCCGGTAGAAGCGATTGAACTTGTTCATTCATGTATCGCAGGACCCCTTCCGGCGGCAGGCAAGGGTCTGATGCCCGCGTCACCATCAGCGGAGGATGTCCCGCCAGCGGGATACCCAAGTCAGGCAGAAACACGGCATCGAACTCCAGCCCTTTGCTGCTGTGAATGGTCATCACTTTGACCTGGGCTTCACTGGGCAAGGCCACCTTCTGTTGCTGCACAAACAATTCGAAATCGCGCAGTCGATGCGTGAATTGAACTTCAAATTGATATGCCAGGGTGATCAATTGCGTCAATCGATGCTGTTCCCACCAAGACAACTGAGGGGCTATCAGGTCGCAGATATTGCTGATGGCGCTACCCAGTCCAAGGGTGGTGACCTGTTGCCATAACCAGGCGGCCAGCCGACCGGTTTGGTCTCGAACATTTTGGGGCAACAAGTTGATCAGCGGCGAATTGTGCACGTGGAAGGCCGCGATCGAATCACCAGGATGATCGGCCAAATGAACCAGCGAGAGAATCAACTGCACGGCCGCCGAATCAGTGAGCGGATTACCACCTTCTTGCGATGCTGAGACGCCGCGTTTGCGCAGCAGTTCAATCATCATGGCCACTTTGCGATTCTCGCGAAACAAGACACCAATACTTCGATGTGGCGCCTGTGCGGCCAATTCACCAATCATTTGGGCCGAGTACTCAAGCTCGGCCATGTCTTGCTCTTCACGTGGTAGATCTGCCTCGCAGATGATGCCATTCTTGACCAGTACATAACCTGGCAGGTCTTGCCGGGTCGTACGATGTTCGGGAAAGTGATTGCTCCAATCCACCGCCACTTCGTTGCAGTCGGCAAAATTCTCATGGCGCGGCAGATACTGGAACACCGCGTTGACGACGTCGATCACGGCCGGACTGCTGCGATAACTCTCACTCAAACTCTGTTCGGTTAGGTTGGCGACGCTTTGCGTTACCGTATCAAAAATTTCAGCCACGCCACCACGCCAGCCGTAGATGGCTTGTTTCGTATCGCCCACACAGAAGAAGGACTGCTTAGGCGTAATTTCAGTGGTCAACGGGGTCGCCAACGGTTCAATGATCCGCCATTGATCGGGGGCTGTGTCTTGGAATTCGTCCAGCAGCAAATGATCGATGCCACAATCCATGCGCAGCATCAATTGCTGTTGATCAATTTCAATCATCGGCAAGGCACTGCCGGTTCGCGCTGAACCGGTTTGTGCTGGGCCAGTTTGTGCAGAGCCAGTTTGAGTTGTGCCAGCTTGCATATTGCCAGCGCTGGTGGGTAAGGCTGGGGTGTTCGCGCTCTTGGCAGACTGAGGATTCATCCAGCGCGATAGCAAGTAGGTGATGTCGGCGAAGGCGAGCATCCGTTGGCGGCGCAGCAGGGCCATGTACTGGCTGTTAAAACTGTCCAGTAGTTCATAAGCGGCCGTAGTCTGAGCCCGGCGGATGGGCAATAGTTCGGCCGCGCATTTGCGACGCAGCAGCGCCAACCGATCGAGCAACTTGGGAGAGAGCTCGCGGTTGTAATAGCGTCCGGTTTCGACCGCGGCCTTCATTAACCCTTGGCTCACCACTTCTTCCCAATCGCCGATCAAGGCTAGTCGCGATAGGTTTTCTTGAGCATTTTTGATGCTCTTATGCTGCGGATCAAATCGTTGTAGGAACTCAAGGGCTTCCCGGAAGTCCTCTTCTGGAGGAGAGGCAGGCACCGACAAGTTATTAAAAGCCGCTTCATTGGCCGCGCGATAATAGTGGTAGGCACCTTGGACCGTGTCTTCAATTTCGGCTGCCACCGAGCGTTTGGTATCGCCTTTGGCCAGCATCTTGACCAGGCTGTTGAGCGTTTTCTGGTCGCTGTGGTCGAGCATTCGCTGGATGGCTTGCATCCGTACGGCGGCTTCACGCACCGGATCGATGGCGCTCCAGCCTGGTGCCAGGTGCAGCTCTAAGCTGAACGTGCGCGCGATCTGGGCGTAGAAGCTGTCGAGTGTGCTGACGCGAAAACGATGGAGTTGTCGAGTGACTCGACGCAGCGCGGCCAGGCAATCCGCTTGATCAAACGGCAAGGCAGGTATCGCTAGCTGTAAATCCGAAAAGGCTTTGGCATCGAGGCAGGCTTTGGCCAAGCGTACCAGTACACGTTGCAGAATTTCACCAGCGGCTTTGCGGGTGAAGGTCGTGGCCAGGACATGGTCGACGCTTTGCCCTGACAGGATGATTTGCAACAGTCGATTGCTCAGTTGGTAGGTCTTGCCGGTCCCGGCCGACGCGCGAATCATCAGCGGCGGAAGATTTGGCGCGACGGAGGTTCGCTGCGCGACGTACTGATCGTCTGCCAATCGCTTTTGGGCTTGCGCGACGACGCGGGTTGGCGCTGTTTTTAGTGCGACGGCTGAGGTGCGATTGTCATGGGCAATTCTTTCGGGTTTAGGCGGAACGGCTGATTGTGCGCCGACCTGGCAAATGCGCGCGAAGTCGTCGTAAGCAACGGGCGTTGTACTGATGGGTTCGTATTGGCCTGCGGCTACGGCTTGAATGACTCGCCATGCTTCGTCGTCGGCTGCCTGCAACTGGGCTGGCGTAAACGTGGCGGGCACAAAACCGATATCTTTGAGACTCTTGGGCAACAG
>JADLDX010000363.1 GCA_020846515.1 Pirellulaceae bacterium | reverse complement strand
TGAACCGCCTTCTGCCGGCGTTGGGATTTGATTTTCACGTATTCGTTCGGACCGAAGAAGCCCGCCGCGCCGGCCGCGAGGATGGCGGCGATTTTGTTCGTGGAGTCGGCGGTGGAGTTGGCGACGGCAAGACTCATCAAGAGTGGAAGTGCAACGCCGAGGAGAATCTTCGCGCCATAGAGGACGCGTAAAGCGTTTGAACCCTTGATTCCAGCTCGAATCAAGCGCCGTTGCATGACAGTGACATCTTTGGGAGATGCCGGGACCATGTTGCCGAGCCGCTTGATCAAATCGTGAAAGACCAGACTCGGGTGTACGGGGATCTTTTCCTGGGCGAGTGTTTCCATTCCAGTGACGCGTTCAATCGCCTCTTTGGGCCGGACCCACATTTTGAGGCCGGCGGCGGCGATGGCCACAGCGACGGTAAGAAAGACGAGGAAGGCTATCAGGAGTGGCATCGATCAGACCTCAATGTTTACGATCTTCTGAATGATGGCGTAACCGACCAACTGAAGGACGATGGCGCCGCCCATCATGTAGTTGCCTAATTCGTCGCTGAAGAAGAAGCGAACGTAGTCAGGATTGGCCCAGAACATGAGTACCGCCACTCCGACCGGGATCAGCGTAAGTGCCGTGCCTGTCATGCGCCCGTGCGCACTGATAGCCTTAATTCGGCCCCTCAGTTTGAATCGTTCCCGCATCAGGTAGGCTAACTTGTCAAGAATCTCTGCAAGATTGCCACCTGTGCGTTTTTGAAGCATAACCGCGGAGACAAAAAAGTGTACGTCGAGTGAAGGGACGCGCGTGGCGAGCTTTTCCAAGGCCAACTCGAGCGGCATCCCGAGGTTGTGTTCTTCGAAAGTCCGCCGAAACTCTCCAGAAAGCGGTTCCTGGAACTCCCGGTGCAACATCTCCAACGAGACGGAAAATGCGTGACCCGCTCGCATCGACCGCGCGACGAATTCGAGACTTTCCGGAAATTGCTCTTCAAATTTGTGGAGTCGCTCAGCACGTTTGCGAAGTACATAGAGAATGGGAAACGACCCGGCAATGAGTGCGGGGATGAACGCGAACGGCCGGTGTTGAACCGGGAAGAATAGCCAGCCTGCGGCATAGCCGCAAAGAAACATACCCAGACAACCATGCATAAGCCGGGCGACTTTCCAGCGCAGGCCCGCCTGCTCAATCAGCCGGTGGAGCCGGTCGCGCAATTCCATTCGCTGCAACAGTCGCAGCACCATCTGTCCAGCAACAGCTTCATCAACCGAAATAAGCGCCAGCGCTTTTTTCTTTTTCTGGTCCTTCTTCTTGCCATCCGGCTCGACCAGGCGTGAACGGATCTTGCCGACATCCGCATTGCGGAAGGTGCGGCTGAGAAACCACCACGCCCCGAGCGAGATGATCCACACGACAATGAGTATTAGGATGAACGTCATGCTGGTAAACTCCGCGGCCTTTATGGGACCTCAACCACTTCATCGAACAAATCGGCCCGTAACTTTATGCCGTGCGCCAGGAGTTTTTCGTAGAATTTGGGGCGGATGCCTGTGGCGGCAAATCGGCCAAGTACTTCGTTGTTCGGTCCCAGTCCGCGTTTCTCGAAAACAAAAATATCCTGAAGGGTGACGATATCGCCTTCCATACCAGTCACTTCCGTGATACTCGTGACGCGCCGGCTGCCATCTGACATACGTGCAGCCTGCACAAAGACATGTACAGCCGCGGCGATCTGTTGCCGAATCGAGACCAACTGCATGTTGGCGTTGGCGAGCGAAACCATCACTTCAAGACGCGAGACACCGTCGCGAGGTGTGTTGGCGTGGATGGTGGTAAGTGAACCGTCGTGACCGGTATTCATCGCCTGCAACATATCGAGGGCTTCGGGGCCCCGGACTTCACCGACAACGATGCGGTCGGGCCGCATACGGAGACTGTTCATAAGGAGTTCGCGCTGACGAATGGCGCCGTTTCCTTCCAGGTTCGGCGGGCGGGTTTCCAGACGGGCCACATGAGGTTGCTTGAGCTGCAACTCGGCCGCGTCCTCGATGGTTACAATTCGCTCCTTGGGAGCGATGAACGCCGATAGGGCGTTTAAGAGAGTCGTTTTGCCAGCGCCGGTGCCACCTGCGATGATGACGTTCATCTTGGCTTTTACGGCCGCCTCGAGGAGTTCCATCATTCCCTGCGTCAACGCTTTTTTCGCGACGAGGTCACTCGGCATCAGCTTGTCCTGCGAGAAACGGCGGATCGACATGAGCGGCCCATCGACAGCCAGAGGCGGAATGATTGCGTTGACGCGCGAGCCGTCGCGCAACCGCGCGTCGACCATTGGTGTCGATTCATCGACTCGGCGACCTACTTGAGAAACAATCTTGTCGATGATCCGCAACAGATGCTGGTCGTCACGGAATGTGACGCTGGTCAACTCCAGCACCCCGCGCCTCTCGACATAGACTTGTTTGCTGCCGTTGACCAGGATGTCGGAGATGGTCGGGTCCTGCAATAGCGGCTCTAGCGGGCCGAGGCCAAAGACTTCGTCAAGGACTTCGTCACAAATTTGCTGCTTCTCGTTTGAGCTGAGAAGTGTTGGTTCCCCTTCAATCAGGGTGAACAACGCCTGACGGACTTCGCCGCGTACGCGCTGATTATCAATCGTAGCCAGCGCTTCCAGATTGATCTTGTCGAGAAGTTTCCGGTGAAGGGTGAACTTCAGTTCCTGATACTCCGGCTTCAGTCCGGTCTTTTT
>JADLDX010000362.1 GCA_020846515.1 Pirellulaceae bacterium | reverse complement strand
TCTAATCGGAGAACCTGAATCTCGCGCGGCAATAGGCCCCAACCTCGCGTGTCGGCTGACTCAGCCGCTTCCCAAGCAACTCCCATGGCGTCCATTCCCAAGGAGGCCAGCGGGGCAGAGGCTTCCAACTGATCCTTGGCCAGGTAGACCGCGCCTTTCTTAATCACACGTCGGGAAACGGCCCGGGCCATAATCTCAGGCAAACGAGCTTCAAAAGTCGACCGAGCCAAAGCGTCCAAGTCCGCCAGCGGCAGCGTGTAGCCGGCCACTTGCCCCTGGTTGGCCACCGAAACAGCGATCACATCGAAGGGCTTGGGCGGACATGAGATACGTGGAATTTTCACCGGCGCCAACGTGGGCGGCACGCTGTATTTACCAACGGCCGACACAATGCGGTCAGCTATCAAGAGGGCATCGCTAGTGGCTTGCTCGGCCACTTCAACTTTGTAGGGACCGCGACCCACCAAGGCCAAGACATAGACGACACCGTGACCAGGCTGGCTGTGCACGCCCGATGTGACACGCTGAATGTCCGGAGCGACAAAGCTGGGATCCGGTAAGAACCTTGCCGTCAGTTCGTACGCCCGCAAGGCATCATCGTAGTTGCTGTGCGTGGCTTCGCGCAGCAGGCCCCGCAAGTAGAAACCAATCGGCGGTGGTGTATAGGCTTGGGAAGCCACTGGTCCCCAACGCTCACCGGCTCGCACCTGCAATTTTTCATGCTTGTCCAGCAGTTGCAGCGTATAACTTTCCGCATCAACGCCGTCTTGCATAAGACTCGATAGCGACAAGAACGTACGTACGAGTAGCTTTTCGTAATCCTCACCGCTGTAGGCGCGACGCTGATCGTCGGTCAACAACGCGGTCGCAGATTCCACCGCGCTGGTTTGTTCTAGATGGTCCCATTTATCTCGGACCTCGCGCAAGCGTTTTTCGGCGCTGGCCGGATCGCCTCGCACCAGATCGGCCATCGCCAAATCCAGTTCCACCACGGTGGCATCGCGGCCACCTTTTTCTGACAGCTTGGCCAGACGCGCATGCGCCGCATCTAGCTGATTGTCATAAAACAGTTGTCTTGGTTGCTGCAGACGCTGGGCGTGCGTCGAACACCCCACCATCACCAGCAGCAGGCAGGCAAGCCATCTCGTGCCAACTGGGCTGGTGAGGCGAGCAACTATTTCCATGCCTTGAGCGGGTTGTAATTCCAGGCTTTGCCAATGTAGGTGTTGTGATAACCCTTGCGAACCGAAGCCTGCTCTTTGGTTTGGTCGCCATTTTCCGTATCGACCAACTCGAGTGTCAACAAATAATCGCGCTGCGTCGAGGAGTTGCGTTCGGTACTACCGCTGGTCAACTTGGCAAACAGTAGATAATCGACCGGTTGTCCGTCCCGCTCTAAGATGGCGGTAAACAACCGCATGTTCGCCTTGATAAACAAGTCTTCCGGTCGCATGCGTGTCTCTTTCAGCGCCGCATCGACTACGCGACGATTCAGGACACGAAACGATGGCGAACGCGTGATTTGGGTATCGATCTGCTCGTAGATCTGATCCTTGAAGTCGCCAAGATCCTCAGCGCTCTTGTTCTCCACGCCGACAAAACACACGGTCCGTTGAACTGGGGCGCCATCCAAACCTGGCATCGGCGGATTACGTTGATCTTGCGCATCCAACAACCGGACGACCGACTCGTCAATCAACGGATTGAAGACTTCAGCGCCCGCCGAGTGACTGCCCACCATGTCCTTCTGATTGTTTGGGATCAGGTGCCCATAGGAGTAGCCTCGGCAGCCAATACCTGCCACCATACCAAGACATACCAGGACAGCACCGGCCAGAAGCAGCCTATCTGCTGTGCTAGCTCCAGACTGACTGGGGACAGCTTCTCCAACCATCGAGCGGCGTTCCATCGCATTACTCATGTTTTGTCGAAAGTGTTGAGCAGATCTGAGACGATCGCCAGCAGAGATGTACCGCAAAGCCAGGCAACTCCACAAGCTCAAACGTCCGGTACCTGCTTAAATCGACTGAAGTCGCTCCCAAGAAATAGAGATTATTTACGGGTCGCCAATGCTAGCAACGCGTTGATTCACCGAGAAACCAGCTCGGGCACCGGACGGCTTGCGCCTTACCGATTCCAATGGAAGCGGTGCAGCGCAAGCTGCCCAGTTCTTCACGGAGAATGCCCGGCCCCGAAGGCTAGCATTTTAGTTTGGCTGCGACACGAGCGGGTGGTTGTGACTTAGAATGCTGGCGCAGCTCAAGCGCCGCTCCCTTCCGCTCCTGAACCTACCCTCAACCATTTGCTAGCCATGCTCTTTACGCAAATCGATTTTCAACAAGCCGGTAAACAACAAGGTTTTCTACAAGTCCCCTATTCGCACAACCTGGGCGGTTGGGCCAATGTGATGATACCGATCACCACCGTCGCGTCAGGGCAGGGGCCTACGGTGTTGATTCTGGGTGGCAACCACGGCGATGAATACCAAGGGCAGATTGCTGGTATGAAGCTGGCTCGCCTGCTGACACCTGAGATGGTCCAAGGGCGAGTGATCATCATTCCTTCGTTGAATTTCCCAGCCGCTCGTGCCGCCACCAGGCTCTCGCCGCTGGATGGTATGAATATGAACCGAGCCTTTCCAGGTCAGGCGGAAGGCAGCGTGACCAGCCAGATTGCTCATTACCTGACCCATGTGTTGTTCCCGATGTCGGATGTCGTCATCGATATTCACTCAGGTGGCCGGAGCATGGAGTTTGTGCCCTGCGCTCATATGCACTTGGTCGAAGACATGGCTCAGCGTCGGCAGATGTTGTCGGCCATGTTGGCCTGGAACACAGACTTTGCCTTTCTGTATGCGGACATTGCCGGCAGTGGCCTGTTACCTGTCGAAGCAGAGAATCAAGGTAAAATCGTGGTGACCACGGAATTGGGCGGTGGCGAAGCCATCCCAGCAGAAGTCCATCGCATTGCGCAAGGTGGACTGAGCAATGTGCTGAAACATCTGGGAGTCTTAGCTGGCCCGCCGGTGACGCGCGAGCAGTTGGGATTGCCGGCCACGATCATTACCCAGGCGCTGCGTCGCGAGGATTACCTGCTGGCACCTGAGTCGGGGATCTTTGAAATTTGTGTCGACCTGGGCACCCTGGTCGCAGCCGGACAGACGATCGGTTTCATTCATCATCTGGAGCGTCCCGATCGAGATCCAGAAGAGATTGTCGCCGGCGGTGCTGGTTACCTGGTTACGATGCGCGCCCCATGCCTGACCATGCAAGGCGATTGTGTGGCGGTGATTGCCGCGCCGGTCGACCTTGCCAGTTTAGATGGAAGTAGAACGTGAGCCTTACTGTCGAGGAAAGTTCGAGAAGTGCGAGCGTGAAAGCTGCCTGGTTGGTAGCCTTCATGTGGGTGGCTTACTTTTTGAACTACTGCGATCGTCAGGCCATCTTTGCGATGTTTCCGGCGCTGAAGCAAGACTTGGGATTCACCGATGGCCAATTAGGCTTGATCGGTTCCGTGTTTTTGTGGGTTTATGGTTTCGGTTGTCCGTTAGCGGGTTGGGTGGCCGATCGCTTTCCAAAACGCTGGCTAGTTGTCCTGAGCCTGGCCATCTGGAGTGTGGTCACCACGGCCACAGGTTTGGTCGGTTCGGTGATGGCTTTGTTGGTCTTACGCGCCGCGATGGGTATCTCGGAATCGTTGTACATGCCAGCGGCCGTTTCTCTAACGGCCAACTCTCACCCGCCGCATCAACGCTCGCGCGCGGTAGCTACCTTGACCACTGCCCAGATCGCGGGCACAGTAGCCGGTGGTTGGTTTGGGGGCTGGATGGCCGCACATGGCTATTGGCGCGAAGCGTTCTTTGCACTGGGTGGCCTGGGGCTGCTGTATGCTTTGCCCTACTTTCTGTTCCTGCGCACGGTCGATGAACGTCCAGCGGATGAGGGTTTGACCAAGCCAATCCAATCAACCGATTCAGACTTGGCATCAAGCACCAACGCCAGCACATCGTCTCTGCGCATCTTCACCGTACCAACGTACCTGCTGCTGTGCGTCGTGTTTCCAGTATTTGTATTCGGATTGTGGATGCTCTATAGCTGGTTGCCTGCCTTTCTGTTTGACAAGTTCAAGCTTGACATGGCGCAGGCAGGCTTTGTGTCGACGATCTACCTCCAAAGTTCGATGTTGGTCGGTTTGCTCAGCGGTGGCGTGTTGGCGGATCGGTTGTTTACGATCACGCGTGCGGCCCGACTGTGGTTGTTGGCGACTAGTCTGTTGTGCTGCGCGCCATGTTTACATTTGATTGGCAATGGAGAGACTCTAGTAACCACCTGCGGCGCAGCCATTGCTTTTGGTCTCTTTGGAGGGTTCTTTGCCGGCAACATCTTCCCGGCAGCCTTTGAAGTGGTACCTTCCGACACGCGTGCCTCGGCGGTGGGTTGGTTAAACTTCTTCGGTTCGGCCCTTTCGGGTTTTGCGCCGCTGATGGGCGGTATGTGGAAAAAGACGATCGGTATCGAACGCCTGCTGACCTACACCTCCTGTGTCTATGTCGTGGCCGGCGTGGTATTGATTATCGGTCTGCGACTATTGTTTCAACGTGATTACGCGCGAGTTCATTGATATGTCAACTATTTTGATTGCCGAGTGCAAGCAGGAAGTATCTACCTTCAATCCGTACCTCAGCCGGTACGACGACTTTGGTGTGCGCCTGGGCAAGGACCTGATCAACTATCACCGCTCGGTCCGCAACGAGGTCGGTGGAGCGCTGAGCGTCTTTGACGAACGATCGGATGTGACGTTAGTGCCTGCGGCTAGCGCGTTTTTTATCACCTCAGGTGGTACGTTGGCCGAAGATGCCTGGCAACGCTTATCCGGTGAATTGCTGAGCAGCATTCGCGCGGCCGGTCCGGTCGATGCCGTTTATTTCTGCATGCACGGCGCCATGGCCAGCGAAAAAGAACTCGACCCCGAAGGCTGGCTACTAACCGAGACTCGCAAGATCGTTGGACCGCAGACACCCATCGTTGTATCGCTGGATTTGCATGGCATTTTGACCGATCGCATGCTGGAACAGAGCAATGCGATTGTGGCCTACCACACTTATCCGCATGTCGATTTCTTTGAGACTGGACAACGCGCTGCGCGTTTGTTGCTCCGCATACTGGATGGCCAGGTAAAGCCGGTGACCGCCAAAGTAGCCAGTCCTGCGCTCGTACGTGGCGACGAGTTGATTACGGCCACAGGTTTATTCGGCGAAAGCATTCGCCTGGCCCAAGCGGCCGAGGTCGGACCGGGTGGATTGTCAGCCGGCATGTTTATCGGTAACCCATTCACCGATGTACCTGCGCTGCAAACCTACAGCTTTGTGGTCACCGACAATGATCCCGCTCTGGCCGAGCGCGAGGCGCTGCGCATCGCCGAATCTTTTTGGCGCAACCATGAAAAGATGCAAGTGCCGCTGAAGAGTTTGGACGAAATGACCAAAATTGCATTAGCCCATCGTTCGGGAACGCTGGGCTTGGTGGACGCTGCCGATGCGACCAGTAGCGGTGCATCGGGCGACAGCAACGCCGT
>JADLDX010000361.1 GCA_020846515.1 Pirellulaceae bacterium | reverse complement strand
CCCCACATCTTTATCGGCTTTCCAACGCGTTTCCAACCTAAGCACGAGCAGGTCGAACCGATTCTGATGACCAGTCGCGATGGACGCAATTTTCGACGGTGGCCAGAACCGTTGATCCCGATTACGGCGCCCAAAGATCGCGACGGTAATCGAAGCAATTACATGACGCGAGGCCTGCTGCAGTTGCCTGGTCAGGATAAAGAGCTTTCGCTCTACGCCACCGAAGCTTACTACGAAGGTCCGGGCAGCCGTGTCCGCCGCTTTACGATTCGTACCGACGGCTTTGTCTCTATCCAAGCCGGCCAAGAAGCGGGCGAATTGTTGACCAAGCCCATTAAGTTCACCGGACAGCAACTGACGTTGAACTACGCCGCCAAGCCTGAAGGGCATGTCGCGGTGGCGATTGTGGACGCAAGCACGGGTGAAACCATGCCAGGCTTTTCCATCGATGATTGCGCGAAGCTCAGCGGTGACTCTATCGAACAAGTAGTGGCTTGGAAGGGGCAAAAGGATTTAAAGGCCTTGAGCGGCAAGCCAGTACGGCTGAAGTTTTCGCTGAAGCAAGCAGATTTGTATTCGCTCCGCTTTATACCCTAGGCGGCTTTGTCCAAGAGTGTGTTTGCCTGAGCACAGTGACAGCAAATATGTGAGCAGGCTGACGACTTCGGTCACTCCCAGGCGCGCGGCCAGGTGCGCGCAGCCTGGGTCGCAAGTTTATTGTTGAGTGACTGGGGGTTGCGTCTTCTTGGCGCGGCCTTGAGTCCAAAGCATGAGCCCTTCCAAGCGTTGTTTGCCTCGCTGAAAATACTCTTCGCCCAGCGTGGCTAAATGGGCTCGCATTCGTTCTTGACTGGAAGCACGCCAGTGCTCATCGCGTTGGGGCAACCAACCCTGTTGCAAGATGAGCTCACACAACGCCTCACCCAGCAATCGATGTCCTTCGATGGTTGGATGAACATGATCGACCAACCACTTCTTACCCACTAGTCCATGCGGGCTTCGCTCGACAAACAACTGCTCTGCGTCGAGCAGCGGGACGCCGGTTGCTTGCGCCGTTTGGCTGACCGCATCTTGAATGCTGCTGAGCGCGCGCAAGGGGCACACGTCCAGATCGTTGGCAGCTTGCAGATAAACGCGAGCCTGCTGGAAGTTGCCAGAGTCAAACGCGAGGCGGCCTAAGAAGAAGTTTACCCCGGCGTGTTCGGGGTCTATCTCATAGGCCTTAGCCAGTTCAGCGGCGGCGATGGGTGGGTTATCTGCATTCGCCTGGGCAGTCTGCCAGGCGGTTTCGAATGCGCTGCGGCGCTCAGGCGTGAGTGTCGAGAGGGTTTCGAATTTCATCGGAGGGCAGTCGAGCAGATTGACGACGGGCCGCAACAGCACGATTGGTACGCGAGCCGTTTGGCAACTGGCCACCATCTGCTCCAGATTCCAACGGAAGTGGGCAACGACCGGTTCGCGCCACGGATCATCGCGATGGTACGCAGACAGGCCACCGTTATAATCCAACAACGCGTCGACTTCGCGCCGGAGCGTGGTGGATGATGAGCTAGGTTTCGCGGCACGATCAGCATCACCTTGAACAAGCCAGCGCGTCATTTGCGCGACTTTGAATCGGTTTAGCCAGCCGCTGGCGCGGGCCAACGGTAACGGCACATCGCGCCAGCCTGCATACGAGCGTTCCTCCAGAAATTCGTTCTGTCCGCAGTAGAGGATGATCAAGTCGGGTGAATAGTGGAGCACTTCTTCAAGGATGGCTTTGACGCGATAGCTGGCGTAGGACAGTCCACCACAGTTAATGACTTCCACAGTGCGACCACTGGCAGCTTGTAGGTCCAGACCTGTCCAGGCCGGAAACGCTGTGGGTGTACTGTAGGGTTCACCTTGTGTCGTTGAACCGCCTAGCGCGAAGATGCGAAAGGTGCCGGCCGGCTTTTGCGCGGCGAATTCGGCCTCACGGAACAGATTCAACCGTTCAGGGCCGATAAAGTACGTTTGACCGTCGGGACGGAGTGTGAATAGCGGTTGCAAATGATGCAGATCGATCAGCGGATCCACGGCCGGTGCAGCTTGGGGCCAATCAAGTAACCGCAGCAGCAGTTCCCCGACCACTAGTGGCAGACAACCCAGCGCCAAGGCCAGCAGGCGTAACGACCAGCGTTTTCGCGGCTTAACAGTAGGAATGCCGGGTTTTTCGAAAGGGGTGTTTTCGAAAGTGTTGGTCGAAGGAGGCATGCTGTATCGGTTAGTAAGGCTGTACTGTCAGCAAAGTAAAACAGGTTCCTGCATTTTAGTGCGTCAAGTTCTATGGGCGAAGCGTGCCAAGTAGCATAGATTATTTGCCTGGTGCGTTGGTCCCTTTGCTTCTTTGCGGAAGTGTTTGCATGCAGATTCTAGTCACGGGTTCGAGTGGTTTGATCGGTTCGGCAGCGGTTCGGCATTGGGATCGCTTAGGGGCTGATGTGGTTGGCATTGACAATAATATGCGGCAGACCTTCTTTGGTCCGCAGGGCAGCACGCATTGGAACCTGGAACGACTGCTGCAAGATACGCGTCGCTTTAAGCATCATGCGATTGATATTTGCGATCGCGAGCAAGTGGCGGATCTGTTCCAAAAGCACCAATTTGAGATCGTCATTCACTGCGCGGCTCAACCGTCCCACGACAAGGCCAAGGAGATTCCGTATCTGGATTTCGATGTGAATGCTGGTGGCACGATGAACATGCTGGAAGCCACGCGGCGTTTTGCTCCGGAGGCTGTGTTTTGCCACATGAGCACCAACAAGGTTTATGGCGACGCGCCCAATGAGGTCCCCTTGCAAGAACTCGACACGCGTTGGGAGTACGCACGGCCTGAGGATTGGCATGGTATCAGCGAACAATGTCGCATCGATCAGACCACTCATTCGCTCTTCGGCGCATCGAAAACTGCCGCGGACGTGATCGCTCAGGAGTATGGTCGCTACTTTGATATGAAGGTTGGTGTCTTTCGTGGTGGATGCTTGACCGGTGCGTCTCACTCCGGTGTGGAACTGCATGGTTTCTTGTCCTATCTGGTGCATGTGGCCGTTCACGACAAGCCCTATACGATCTTTGGATATAAGGGCAAACAAGTTCGCGATCAGATTGAGAGCACGGATGTGATAGGGGCCTTCGAGGCCTTTGCCAACAATCCGCGGCCGGGTGAAGTTTACAATTTGGGCGGCGGTCGCGAAAATGCGGCCAGCGTGCTGGAGTGCATCGAGTTGATTGCCCAGTTGAGCCCGTACCGAGTGCGCTATTCGCTCAGCGATACCAATCGCGTGGGTGATCACATCTGTTACATCAGTGACTTGCGGAAACTGCAGAGCCATTTTCCCGAGTGGCGCTTGACCATGAACCTGCGCGACATCATCGGCACCATGATCGACATGGAAGCCTCCAAGAAGAACTAACCCTCCTGCTGGCACTAACCCTCCCGCTGCGGAGCAGTGGGAGGGTCGACCCGCGGCAGCGTGGGCGGGGAGGGCTGTGGACGAATCGCTCCGCGACTCGTGAAGCACCTCGCTGCGGACTCGTCTGTGCGGCGCATGCACCCTCCCCGAAAAACTACGCTTCAGCGGACTGTTCTCGCTAATCGCCGGTGCTTTGCTCACCCCAAGTCGGGAATGGACAGCCTTTTCCTACTCGTACTCAGCATCGCTGTACTCGTACTCGTACTCGATTCGATCTTCGGAGACGGTTTGGGTTCGTTGAATCAGTCGAGTCAGCATCGATACGATTCGTTTCAAGTCTGATTTTCCACGACAGTTCAATTCATCATCGATTGCGTCGCAGACTCGCAGCACATCATGAATCGCAGCACATTCCAAAGCCGATCCGCGAGCAATTTCGAAGAATCGATTCTTGTCTTTGAGACTTTGCTTTCCATTGCCTTCGGCGATATTTAGCGGGATCGATTGAGCCGCCCGGAGCCATTGATCGCGGGCGTGTCGGTTGATTCCACCCAGCCTTTTGGCGTTTAGAAACGAAAACGCAACATAATCAATCGACAGACGGTAGACGTCGAGTCGTTCGTGGTCGAAGGTTGGTTCTGCCATTATGATCCTTTCGAGTACGAGTACGAGTGCCGTTTCACTGAGTACGAGTACGAGTTTGATGCACTCAATATCAGCGATTAGCGAGTAGTGTCCTTCAGCGCCTGTTTTTCGAACCTCCCTCCCTAAGCTGCGCTTGGGAGGGTTAGTTGCAGCCGGCTTTACAGGTTGCGTGAGACATCGGTGCGGTAGGCGGCCATGGCTGGGATTAGGCCGGCTAGAGTGGCCAGGCCCATCAGGCCTGGGATCAACCAGAGTTCGTAAGTCGTGACCGAGGTCAACAAGCCCAGCTGGATTCCGGTGCGATATTCAACGGCTGGGCTGAAGGCCATACCGATCAGGTGAGCTGCAACCCAACCAGCACCACCACCGATGATCGCGATCAACAGCGACTCGATCAGAATGATGGCCATGACCACATCGCGACGCGCCCCGAGGGCACGCATGACGGCGATGTCTCGGCGTCGTTCGTTCATCGAATTGTAGATGCTCACCAGAATGCTGATGGCGCTGACCAGACAGACCACTGCGGTTAATGCCAGCAGTGCATCGTTGATCGGTTTGACAAAATTTTCCAGCATGGTCGTAATCTCGCGAATAGGCGACGCGGCTTGCGCCCGAAGGCTCTTGTTGATATCGCGCTCCATGCTCATGGCATACATGCCGTTGGCTGGCTTGATCAATACCGCCGTGAGATCACGCTTTTCCAAAGGCAAGCGAGCTGCATTGGCGGCCGCCGGCGCGGCTACGACCTCGGTCCGCTCTTGCTGAGCCATCTCAGCCGGTTCGATCGCGCGGGCATGCCCTTCCATCCAGTAGAAGCCTTCGATGTTGATGAACGTGGCCCGATCATTCGGTGTGCCCGTGCTCTTGAGTATCCCAACCACTTTGAAACCCTGGCCGTGACCCTCACCTTCAGGGTCGCCATGCGTCGTTTTAATCTCGTCGCCGACTTTGATCTTCATCTCCGCAGCGACATGCGAACCAAGCACCGCTTCGAAGAATCCATTCTCTTCTGAGTAGTCGACAAAGTTGCGTCCTTGGGCGAATTCATACTTTAAATCTGCACCCTCGCCATAACGCAAGTTCTCAAAGAAACCTGGCTTGGTACCCACAACGCGGAAAGGTCCGAAGTAATCGCCCAGGCAAACGGGAATCGCAAAGCCACCCTTCATGAAGGTCTCGCCGTATCGACCCGCGCGATCCGGCTGGGCGATCTGACCACCAATTTTCTGGATCTCAGCCGTGCGTTCGTCCTTGGGCAAGAACTCGAGATACTCGTCGTAGGGCAGTACTTCAATCGTACGACTGAGGTAATAAACCGTGTTCAGGGTCAGTTGTAGCGGGCTGCCTTTGGCGCCGACAATCAAGTTATAGCCGACGTTACTATTGCGACTGAAAGAGGTCTGAATCAGCCAACCAATACTGAGTACCATGACGACCAGGCAGACACCGAGGGCCATGCTGAACATCGTCAGCACAGTTGCCAGGCCACGCTGCTGCATGTTCCGCCAGGCGATTTTAAACAGGCTCATGAGGATTGCTCGCTACTACGTTTATCGGTATCCACGCTTGGTATCCACGATCGTTGTCTGTGATCGTTGTCTGCTATCGCCACGCGTGAGTGGAATACCTGGTTCGGTGTGCTTAATTGGGGTGTGTAATGGTGGAGTTGGAATGAGGGGAACAGGTGGGCCGGGCTTATGAATCTTTGGTCGTTGCGAGAGCTTGATTGAGAGTTTCCAAGCGTTCGACGCGTGGGAATTGATCGGCGACTTGCATCGAGTGAGTGACCATAAGAAGGGCCACGTTTTCTTCCTGGCAAGTTAGTCGGATCAGGTCGATGATCCGCTGTTGATTTTGGGGATCGATATTGGCCGTGGGTTCGTCGGCCAGTAGTAGTTTGGGGCGATTGGCCAAGGCGCGGGCAACGGCCACGCGTTGTTGTTGACCAACAGATAGCTGCGCCGGTTTGTGTCCCAAGCGTTCGCCTAATCCGACGCGTTCCAACAGCGACTTGGCGCGGGTCGCATCGTGTTTGCCATCGCCGAACGTCATCCCCAAACGCACGTTCTCCAGCGCGGTGAAGCCGGGTAAGAGATTAAAACTTTGAAAAACGTAACCGATCTTGGCCGCCCGCACGCGATCGCGCCCCGACTCGCTCAGTCGGGTCAGTTCAATATTGTCCAGCTTGATCGAACCGGAGGTGGGTTGCATGATGCCGGCGATACAGTGCAGCAGAGTGGTTTTACCGCCACCGCTTTCGCCAAGCAAAATGGTCTGCTCGCCGGCCTGCAGATGAAAGTGGGCGACATCCAAGACTTTCAGTTCACCACCATCGGGCAGACGAAATGTTTTCGTGAGTTGCGTTAGTTCTAGCATGGGGCTTGCGTGGGTTGGGGGTGGCCGGTCATTGGCGTGTCGAATGAGCAGCGTGACTCGATCGCGACATCGACACAGTTGCACAATTGCAGGCGTGCATCGGCGTTTGACACTCGGTGAGCTTCGCGTCAGGTGAATCTGGCTTCGGGTTAATGGCCGAGCCAGCAGTCACAGGAGGTACGAAGCGTCGGTTTCACTAAGCGAACGATCGAGCGAACGATCGAGCGAACAATCAACTTCGTCGGCGAGTGGCACGTTGCATGTCACGCTGTGCATCAGCCTTTTTGAGTTTCTCACGTTTGTCATGAACTTTACGTCCTTTGCAGAGGGCGAGTTCACATTTAGCGATACCGCGTTCATTGAAATACATGCGCAGTGGTACAAGTGTCAGTCCTTTTTCTCGAGCTCGGCCAACAAACTTGGTGAACTCAGTTTTGTGTACCAACAGTTTGCGTGGTCGCTTGGGCTCATGGTTCCACAAGGTCGCTTGAGGGTATTCGGCAATGTCGCAGCCGACCAGCAACAAGGTGTCGCCCTTAACCCTTCCGTATGCTTCATCGAGCTGGCATTTGCCGTTACGCAGGCTCTTGACCTCACTGCCTTGCAGCATGACCCCGCACTCCAGCGAGTCAATAATCTCGAATTTATGTCGAGCTTTGCGGTTTTCAGCCACGATGCGCGCGATCGGCTGGCCGCCAGCGGCAGGTTTGGCCTTGCCAGTAGCGGGGCTCTTCGGCTTGGCTTTCACGCTAGGGTTATGAGTGGGTTTGGGTTTGTTATTCAACGCAAAACGCTACTGCAAGAGTCTTGGGTTCATGGCGGGAACGAACGGCTACGACTAAAATCCTGAGGTAGGTCGGGTCGCGTTGGCGATCCAGACCCACCTGTCATTTTTCAGTTTAACAAAGTTTGCTGGGCCGTGGGTTGCCGGGCTTCAGGATGCAGGCTTCAGACTTCAGGTTACAACTTCAGGTTTCAGGTTCTTGCTTTCAGGTTACAGCTGACAAACGTGGCGGATGATGCACCGCCCAATGGGTTGCTGAGGGAGTGTCCAATGAGTTTCAATTTGCCGATCGTGGCCAGTGACCCGGTCGTAGCCAATGATACAGAGAGTGCGGCATGTGGCGGATCTGCCATGGAGTTGTTTGAACCGTCCAAAAGATTACCGCCGTGGCTCAAACGCGAATTGCCCAAGGGCAACTTCGGTAACTTCACCGCTGGACTGTTGGATGAACTGCGACTGGAAACGGTGTGCGACAACGCCAAGTGCCCCAACCGCATGGAGTGTTACTCGCAGAAAACCGCGACATTCATGATCCTGGGGAACGTTTGTACTCGACCGTGCGGTTTTTGTGCTGTATCGCGGGGCAAGCCTGAGCAGTTGGAGGACGACGAACCGGCTCGTGTCGCCGAGGCCGCCGCGCGATTGGGGCTCAAGCACGTGGTCATCACTTCGGTTACACGTGACGATTTGCCCGACGGAGGTGCGGAACACTTCTACAAATGTATTCTGGCCGTCCGTGAACGTACCGGCGCAGCGATCGAGGTCTTGACTCCCGACTTTGTGATGCACAAGTCGGCGCTGGAACGCGTGGTGGCAGCGGTACCCGAAGTCTTTAACCACAATATGGAGACCATTCCGCGCCTGTACAAACGCGTACGCGGTCCCAAGAGTGATTACAGTTGGACGTTGGGATTGCTCAAACGCGTGAAAGAACTCAATCCTGCGATCAAGACCAAAAGCGGACTGATGTTGGGCTTGGGCGAGTCGCACGACGAAGTGCTCGAGTGCCTGGCTGATCTGCGTTCGGTTGATTGCGACTTTCTCACCCTAGGCCAGTACCTGCAACCTGGCCCACGGTACTTGCCGGTGGTGCGTTACGTACCTCCGGCTGAATTCGATCAATGGGCTCTCGTCGCCAAGCAACTGGGGTTTAGCAAAGTGGCCAGCGGACCATTTGTTCGCTCAAGCTACCATGCCCGCGAGATGGCTGATGACTAAGCGCAATACCGTTCAATTTTCCATCTACTTAAAGCGGAATCGGCGCGAGCCGTCCGGTTCCGCTTGGCTTTTCTCGGAGAAACACCGGGCAGCTTGCGCTGCTCCGCTTAAATTTAAACGGTCTTGTGACTAAGCGCGTGTCGCACAACCACTGCAATATTTTTCAAACGAACTGACGATAAAGGCAAACTCATGCTGCGATCATTCCTGGGGTGCTGGACGATATCAACCGTGCTCGTGCTGGGCAGTTTGGCCGTTAGTGTTTCGGCGCAAGAGGACAAGAAGGTGGAAGAACCAGAAAAGTTGTTCGAGCCGCGCGAGTATGTGGGAGCCGGTGGTAAGACGCTGAACTATCGCTTGCTGAAACCTTCGCCCTACAATGCGGATCGCAAGTATCCGCTGGTCATTTTCTTGCACGGAGCAGGTGAACGCGGTGCAGATAACAAGGCGCAGCTCATCCATGGTATGGCCGACTTCTGCAAGCCAAAGTGGCGCGAGAAGTACCCCTGCTACGTGGTAGCCCCGCAGTGTCCGGAAGGGAAAAAATGGGTCGAAGTCGATTGGTCGGCTGATAGCCATGACATGCCCGAAGCGCCGAGCGAGAGTTTGCAGCTAGTCTTCGAATTGGCCGATACCATGGTCAAGGATTCGGCAGTCAATGAAAACCGGATCTACATTACCGGCCTGTCGATGGGCGGCTACGGTACCTGGGATGCACTGGCCAGGCGACCGGGTTTCTTTGCGGCAGGTGTGCCGATTTGTGGTGGGGGTGATCCCAAGACCGCCGGTCTATTTGCGAAAACATCAGT
>JADLDX010000360.1 GCA_020846515.1 Pirellulaceae bacterium | reverse complement strand
TCGTGATAATGGTCACGATAAAGTTCAGACCGGTGAAAATCGAACTGAATCCAAGAATGAACACGCCCATCGTCGCGAACACCACCGCGCCCTGCGCTTCAGTAGTCGTACTGTAGGGTGTGTAGAAGGTCCAGCCAGTATCCAAACCGGTTAACAGCAGTGAAGCAATAAAGAAAATCGCTCCAGTGACCCACAGGTAAAAACTGCCCAAGTTCAGCCGCGGGAAGGCTACGTCTTTAGCACCCAACATGACGGGCACCAAGAAATTGCCTAAAGCCGCTGGCACACTGGGAATAATAAACAAGAACACCATGATCGCGCCGTGAAGCGTGAACACTTGGTTGTACACCTTGTTCGACATGAAGTGCTCGCCAGGCGTCCACAGTTCGGCGCGAATCGCCAGTGCCAGCAAACCACCCACGAAAAAGCTGGTCAACACACCAGCCAAGTACATCAAGCCGATGCGTTTGTGGTCCAGGGTCAATGCCCACGACAAAAAGCCCTTGGTGACGTTCAGGTAATTCGTCTCAGGCGAGTGTGCATGTGCGTGCGCTGCGCCTGCAGGTGTTGCGACTGCGCTCATTTCAAACCTCGTATGGTAAGTGAGCCGACCAGCGGCTCGTCGATAAAACTTTGCTCTACTTGGGGTCCAGTCCAACCGGAACTCTGCCGATCAACTGCGGACCTAACCGCAGACCAATACTGTCGCGGAAATTGCTGTCGAGGTCTTCGAAAGGCTAAACCCCCCGCCCCGACAGCCGTTTGTCTTATTTGCCTTCAACCGGTGGTGGTCCACCATCCTTCAAGGACTGAATCAGTGCGGTCAGTGCGGCGATCTCATCATCTTTCAGCTTACCTTGGTAAGACTGCATCTGGGAGGCGCGCTCAAAGCCAGCTCGTTTTTGCTTCTGCGGTTCAAGGATCGAAGTCCGGATGTATTGCTCGTCGACCTTTTGAGTGCCGCCGCCAAACATCTGTTGCTCAGATCCAAAACTCTTCGAAAAGCTGGGGCCTACAACAACTTTATTCTCTTCCAACGAATGACAGCCCTTGCAGCCCACACGATTGTAGAGCCACAAACCATGCTTCACTGGATCTCCAGTCGGCGGCTTGTTCGCTTCTTCAACCCACTTCTTGTATTCGGCTTCCTCATGCACCCGCACCAAACCCAGCATGTTGCTGTGCTTCTCACCGCAATACTCGGCACAGTACAAGTCAAAGTCACCAGTCAAAATAGCTTGGAACCACATGGTGGTCACTCGACCGGGCACAACGTCCGATTTGCAACGAAAGGCGGGCACAAAGAACGCATGCAGTACGTCATCAGAACGCATCCGCAGACGAATGGCCTTGTTGACCGGAATATGCAACTCGTCAGAAATCGCACCGTTGGGGTACTGGAAAGTCCAAGCCCACTTGCGCGCCGTCACGTTGATATCGATCGTATCGTTGGGCGGACGCATCATGTCCAGGTACCCTTCGGTACCTCGCACGAATATCCATACAACGATCAGGGTCGGCACGACCGTCCAGGTCACCTCTAACAGGTTGTTGTGCCAAGCCAACGACGAACCCTCATAACCTGGTCGACGTCGGTACCAGATCACGAACAGGACCATCCCGATCACGATCGGTATGAAGAAGGCTAAACAAATGTAGTAAATTAGGAAGTAAAAATCGTCCACTTCCTTCGCAAACGTGGAAGCTTGCGGAGGGAACCAAAAGGTTGCGGGTACGTCTGCCAAAACTGGCCACATGCGCGGCATCATCGCTCTTGTCTCGCAGAAAGTTGCGGATCTACTCGAACAGTATCAGAATAGATGTTTCCAGTATATGCGTTGCCGGTTGCGACATCAGTCGAACCAGCTGACTGTGGCGCATTTGCCACAGGTATCTCGCCGGTATCACTATCGTTCCGTGGCAAGGCCCCAACATCAAGGTTGGTTTCCACGGAGTTGGTGGTTGCCGTCATACCTGACGCCAGCTGTGCTGTGGCGACGGTCGATGCAATATTGGTGTTTGCATTGTTGTCAGTACTCCCCACGGCTGTGGGAGGCAGTTGGTTCTTCTTACCCGAGAACCAAAACGGTGCTGTCAAGCCCAGCAGCATCAGCACAAACGCACCGGCTGCAAACGCCAGTAAGCGTCGAGCGTCCGCGGTGTACCGGTTGGCATCTGGGTCGTACGAGTAGCACATCTGAACGAATGTGTCGGAGAGCGTCGTGGTCAGCTTGCCTTCGCCTGCTTCATTGAGTGCGAACTTGAACTGCTCCGGCTCCTCACGCAGCGACAGGAAGTAGCGACAGATCCGGCCTTCCGGACTAATGAAGTACGTTACCGAAGCATGGCTATACCGCTTGCTTGCTTTGTCATACGAGTAGTGGAACCCCAGAGCACTCGCCAATGCCGTGATCGACGTCTGATCACCCGTTAGGAAGTGCCAGCCTTTTTCCGCATTGGTAGCGGAAAGCAGGCCGACATATTTTTGCTTAGTCAGCGCAGCCTTGGTGTATGACTCCGTCGGATCAATGCTAACGGAGATCATGTCAAAGGAATCACCGATCACGCCACCATTCATCTCACGCAACGTGTCGACCAGATTGTTCAGCTGCGCCATGCACAGCCCAGGACAATCCGAGTAATTCATCGTCAAGACAATGGGCTTGTCGGCTTTGAAGAACTTATCCAAGCGCACGGCGGTTCCGCGCTCGTTCTTAAACCACAGATCAAGTGGAATGAACTCGCCTACGCGATCCTCAACGTCGATGGCTTTGGCTGCGTCAGGCACTTCATCCTTTAATATCTGCGCAGATGCCGTGTTTGATAGCGAGCTAATAGCTACTACCAAGCACAGTGCGAGTCTTCGGATTGAGTTTAGAAGTGACATGACGATCTATTTTACTTTTAAGGGCCGATGGGCTGTGGTGTGGTTCGGCCGCCCAGAATGTGGAAAACTTTTCGTTTCAGGTTACGTGCTTGGGGCCGGAGCGGCCTTGCTCTTCAACTTCTTCAGGAGAATCGCTTCGGCTTCTCCAATGGGAATATGAATCCGTTCTTGAGTCTGCATTTCAACCTTAGGTGCTGTCCCGGCGTCTGCAGCGGGAATCTCGACTGGCACCGTCACTTGAACCTTCTTGAACTCGTTGAGCGAGTCTTTCTGGCTCTTCAGGAAATCATCGGCGGTGTTGTAGCTTTGCTTGGTCTGCTTGACATCTTCTTGCCAGTCAATCCAGTTGTAGCACAACGCCTGCAGAAGCAGGACCGTAATGATCAGCAAAATCACGCTCATGAACGTCAGGTAACCGAGCGTTCCAGTGTTAAGGTCGTCGTAACGTGCCATGATTACTTCTGATAACTTCTCAATTCAGGTGTGGTTCGTCAGGGTTACCTAACCCCTCCCAGTGGGTTCCGAGCGATTCTGTGCAATCGCTTCGGGAGGCGGCTGAGGTGCCGTAAACTACATAACGTGATAGCTCAATGCCTCTGGAATCCAAGGATTCCGTTTGGCCACCAACGGTGTCGATCCGACTCGCAGAATCAGCAGCGACAGGAAAACACTTACCATACCTACTCCACAGACCGCATGTCCCAGCCACATCATCACACTGGTAGGTCCGGTATTTGGCAGGATCATGAACGTAATGTCGACCCAGTGCATAAACAGCAACCAAATCGACCAGCCGCACATAATGGTGCGATTGCGACGAATGTGGCGCGAAAGCAAGCACAACATCGGGAAGGCAAAGTGACCCAAGATGATCAGTAGGCCGACATACTGCCAGCCGCCTTCCATCCGGTGCTTAAACCAAATTGTTTCTTCAGGAATGTTGCCGTACCAAATCAACAGGAACTGCGAGAAGGTAATGTAAGACCAGAAGAACACAAATCCGAACAGAAACTTGCTCATGTCGTGGAAGTGCTCGACATTCACGTACTTCTGAACTCGACCGTTGCGTTGTAGAGACGTGAAGGTAATGATCATGAACGCAAAAAATGCCATCATGCTGCCGGCGAAAATGTAAACGCCGAACATGGTGCTAAACCACGTTGGATCCAGCGACATAACCCAGTCAAAGGCTGCGAAATTCAGCGACAAGGCGAACAGCATGATCAGTGGACCGGAGTAACGTTGCAACTTCAGCGAGATCTCGGCGCTGCCTGTCTCGTCCTGTTCCCGACTCTTGGTAAAGAAGTACGAGGCGGCCACCACCCAAATGCCAAAGTACACGATCGCCCGCACGGCAAACCACTTACCATTGAGGTACATCAGTTTGTCAGCGGCCAATCCATTGTCTTCGCCGTTCCATGGAAACAAAGCGTCGCTCTTGGTCAGCAGCACCATGGCCAGCACAGGCAAAAACAACACGGCCCACCAGGCCACCGTGACTGCGATAATTTCGGCGACGCGGCGAATCGTGGCGCACCAGGCGGCGCGTGCCAGGTGAGTCACCAATACAAAGAACAACGCGCCCACGCAGAACGTGAGGCAGTACATGAAGTTGGCCAGGTAGGAATGCAGAAAGGTCTCAAAACCAACCATGCGCTGATCGCCCGGGCTGGCCAGATAACACAGTGCTAGACTGACCAGGATGGAAACTGCTCCAACGGCCATCAGTACCGGCGCGGCTGCGCGCCAATGCGATGGCAGCGAATCGTCGTCGTTGAGAATTGTATTGGCGGTGGCAACCATGTTTTTGCCCAAGTCTTCAGTTTAGTTTCGGGAATACTATGTATCGGAATCGTGTCGCGTTTGATCTGATCTACTACTTCTACGTCAACTTCTACTTCGCTGCGGGCGTTGCTGCGGTAGGAGTCGCTGCTGTCAGCTTGGCTCGTTGAGGTTCAGGCACATCTTCCAGCTTGGCATCACGGCTCAACTGCAGCGCTCGCACATACAGGACAATGGCCCAACGCTCTTTGGCGCTGAGCACGTTTCCGTAGGCACCCATCTTGCCACGGCCATTGGTAATCGTGTGGAAGATCTTGCCCACAGGCTGAACTTGAACGCGCGGTTCATGGAGGCTAGTGGGTTGGACCCAATAACCCTGTGCCAGTTCCGTGGCTCTGTTCGACACCAAGCTAACACCGTCACCCACTGCGCCGTGGCACACCGAGCAATTGGTTGTAAATTTCAGCTTGCCCAAAGCCATCATCTTTTCGTCGGTCTCCGGGACCGGAAACTCACTTACCCAAGGCAGTTCTTCCGCCGCAGGTGCCCCGGCCGGTCCAGCTTGAGCTGGTGCTGCAGCTGCACTTGGTGCAGCAGCTGGAGCCGTCGCGGCTGGCTTGGTTTCTTCAGACTTCGCTGGCTCGTCTTTCTTGGCCGCAGCCGCTTCAGTCGGTACGGCAGGCGTCTCAGCTTTGCCAGCAGCCTCTGATTTGGCAGGCGTTGGCGGTTGGCCTTCGACCGGCTTGGCGGCCTGGGCGTCGTCGGCAGCCGTCAAGCTGACCATACGTACAGACGTTGGCGATGCATCTAGTGCTAGCGGTACAGGCGTGTAACCCAACTCATACGGATCGCTGGAACCCAAGTCACCTCGAGCCACGGTGCCAGCTACTGGCGGACGCGAAGCCCGATTATCGGCAAACAAGGTCGACGTCTGCTGTGCCTTCTTCTTGGGCTGGAAATCCATATCGAAGAAGACGTGCCAACGTGGATCTTCGCTTTGGGAGGCACGCATACGCAAGACGGCCGAACCTGGTATTAGTCCAATCAATACGACCGCCGCGGCTGTCTTCCACAGTCCAGAGGGCACGTGGTCGGAGCTCTCGTCCTCGCGCACCACATCGAAGCTAAGCGGAGAAGTGCTCTCGAGCAGGCTCTTGACCTTGTCGCCATTAAAATAGCGATCGCGCGAATCGACCCATAAGAAAAAGCGATCGTCGGTAGCCCGATCAAATCGCGGGTTCGTAAACACCGGATTGCTGAACTTCGGCAGACCGTTGAGCAGCACCATGCCAATCACGGTGGAGAATGCACTGAAGAGAATCGTGCATTCAAACATGACTGGGATAAAAGCAGGCAACGAGAAAAACGGCTTGCCCGAGATGATGTACGGGTAACTGACCGCGTTCATCCAGTACTCCATCAACAGAGCGCCGGTCAAACCAGTCAAACCACAGCACAGCGTAATCCAAGGCAAAATCGTGGGCTTGATGCCCAGGGCTTCATCGATACCGTGTATCGGGAACGGCGCAAAAGCATCCGTCCGGGTGTAACCGGAATCGCGAACTTTGCGGCACGCATCCAACAAATCATTCTCGTCCGAATACTCCGCCATCCAGCCAAATGACCGCGGCGGCGAAACCTTCTTTTCTTGCTTAGGAGTACTCATATTTTTTAGGCTTCAGACTTCCGGCTTCAGACTACAGGTTTTCAGGTTTCAGGCTACAGGTCTCAAATGACAGGTCATTGGAAACTCGCAATAGACCCTCTTCTCAACTAATCCCTCGTGGTGATCGTGTCCATGTCCATGAGTGCGGACGTGCTCGGCATGTTTCTGGATTGCCAACACGCCCTTGACTTCCGACATGGCTACCACCGGCAGGTACCGGCAGAACAGACAGAACAGCGTGAAGAAAATACCAAAGCTGCCGATCAACATCATGATGTCGAAAATCGTCGGGCTGTAATAACCCCAGCTCGAAGGCAGAAAATCACGACTGAGCGACGTTACCGTAATAACAAACCGTTCGAACCACATACCGATGTTCACGAAGATCGACACGATCCACATGTAGACCAGGTTCGTGCGGAAAGCTCGGAACCAGAACAATTGCGGGGAAATCACATTGCACGTCACCATGATCCAATAAGCCCACCAATAGGGACCAAAGGCACGGTTGATGAACGTGAATTGCTCGTATGGGTTACCGGAGTACCAGGCGATAAAGAACTCTGTCGCATAGGCCAATCCGACCAGCGAACCTGTGGCCAGAATGATCTTGTTCATGTTCTCCAAGTGCCGCATCGTGATCAGGTCTGTCAGACCGTAGATGGCTCGCACCGGAACCAACAACGTGACCACCATCGCGAAACCACTAAAGATAGCCCCGGCCACGAAGTAAGGCGGGAAAATCGTCGTGTGCCAACCAGGTAGCTGTGATACAGCAAAGTCAAAGCTAACCACCGTGTGTACGGACAACACCAGCGGTGCAGCCAAGGCGGCCAGAATCGTGTAGGCCTTTTCGTATCGCATCCAGTGACGCGACGAACCACTCCAGCCCAGGCACAAGATGCCGTAGACCATCCGACGCCATTTGTTCGTCGATCGGTCGCGGAATGTGGCCAAGTCAGGGATCATACCCATGTACCAGAACACCAGCGACACCGAAGCATACGTACCAACGGCGAAAACGTCCCACAACAAAGGACTGCGGAATTGTGGCCACATCCACAAATTCAAGCTCGGATAAGGAGTCAACCAAAATGCCAACCAGGCACGACCGACGTGAATGCCCGGGAAAATCCCGGCGCACACCACCGCGAAAATCGTCATGGCCTCGGCCGCGCGGTTGATACTCGTTCGCCAGTTCTGTCTGAAGATGAACAGAATGGCCGAGATCAACGTACCGGCGTGGCCGATACCGACCCAAAACACGAAGTTCACAATGGGCCACGCCCAAAATACGGGCGACATGTTACCCCAAATACCGACACCGCGGTAAAAGAGGTACATCGTGCAGCCACCAAAGGTGAGGGCTAACATGACTGCCGGTATAAAGGTGAACCACCAGATGGCTGGCTGCTTCTCTTCCGAGATGCGGGCCACCATGCGGGTCACCGAACCATAATCGTGATTGCCCGTGACCAGCGTGGTTCGCCGACCGGGGGTATCGATGGTGTTATCGATAATCGGAGTGCTAGCTATGCTCGCCATGACCCTCGCCAGATTCGCTTGCGTGTGAGTGATGTCCTTCAGCCCGTTGATCGGCTGTCTTCAGACGTTGATGTACGTTGCGAACGCGCGCCAGGTACAGCGTACGTGGCTTTGTGTTCAACTCTTCTAACATTGCGTAATTGCGAGGATCCTTCTGCAATCGCGCGACGCGCGTGCTCGGATCCTTGATGTCGCCGAACACAATCGCTTGCGATGGACAGGCCACCTGACAAGCCGCTTGAATCTCACCGTCTTCGACGCGACGGCCAGCGTTGCGAGCCTGGATCTTGCCAGACTGCACACGTTGAATGCAGTAGGTACACTTCTCCATCACACCGCGGCCACGCACGCTCACATCTGGATTGAGTACCAGTTGTTGCAGCTTGCGATTGGCTTGCTCACGCCAATCTTGCCAGCCGTAGAAGTAACCATATTCGGTGTTGTAGTTGATGTAATTGAAACGTCGTACCTTGTACGGGCAGTTGTTACCACAGTAGCGAGTGCCCACGCAGCGGTTGTAGGTCATCGCATTGATGCCTTCTTCCGTGTGCACGGTCGCAGCCACCGGACAAACTTGTTCGCATGGTGCCGTTTCACAGTGCACGCAGGCTACTGGTTGATTCACGATCTTGGGCGAAGCAGGATTGCCCGAATAGTAGCGGTCGATGCGAATCCAGTGCATCTCGCGACCCTTCGATACCTGCTCCTTGCCGACGACCGGTACGTTGTTCTCTGATTGGCAAGCAACCACGCATGCGTTGCAACCGATGCATTTGTTCAAATCGATCGTCATGCCCCACTGATATGGGACCGTGTCATCTGTTTCGAACGTGTTGATCGGCTCTTCCCACAACGACTCCAAGGGAGGGTGGTGAATGCCTTTGTGCTCAATGTACTCTGGCCCTTCGGCAATCTGCTCCAAAGTGCCTTCGCGAATCAGCATCATCGATCGCTTGGAGGTCTCATCGGCCCCCAACTTGTCGATCGCAAAGTGATCTTGCGTCGTCGCTAGCTTGTATGGAATCGATGTGCCGGTTACCGATACGTTCTTCAGCACATGCATCGCGCCGGTGGTGCGTAAAGGAGCGACATCTTTGCCAACTACGGCCGCTTTGCCATCGCCTAATCCCTTACAGATTCGGCCATAACCCAGCGCCAAAGCAATCGAACCGTTGGCTTGACCAGGGACGATAAACACAGGTACTTGAATCTGTGCATCACCCACTCGCAGTACCGCCAATTCTCCCTGCGTAACGCGCAAGGCTTTGGCCGTCTCAAAGCTAACCAGTGCAGCGTTATCCCACACTAGCTTGGTGACCGCTTGAGGCAGTTCTTGCAGCCAGACGTTGTTCACAAACCGACCGTCGTACACTGCGTCGCTTGGGACCAGGACGACTTCGATTCGCTTGTCATCAATTGTCGCGATATCAATCGCGCCATCGATAAAGGCAGCCGATACATCGCCGCTCGCCTTCAGGGCCGTTGACGACACATCTTTGACAAAGCCATCGTGTAAGGCTTCGTTCCAACCGCGATCGGTCAGGCCCTTCGACAAACTGGCCGCAGTCTTCTTGACCAAATCCACGGCAGAAACAGCTTCAACACCCGTCAGCATGGCCACGATTTCAACAATCGACTTGCCACCGAGCAG
>JADLDX010000359.1 GCA_020846515.1 Pirellulaceae bacterium | reverse complement strand
TCAGGCCTGCGTTTGGCGACCATATTGATCAGGTGATTGCGGGCGATGCGAAACAGCCAAGTGCGAAATTTACCCCGATTGGGGTCTGGACGCCAATCGACCACGGCTCGAGCCACCGACAAAAACACGTTTTGAACCAGCTCATGTGCGTCGGCGTCCTGCAAGCCACGACGGCGAGCGAATCGGTAAACGAGCGGTTCATAAATCGCCGCAAACTCTTGCCATGCCGCAGCATCGGTGGCGGTGGGCAGCCGCAAGATGAGGCTTTCTCGAGTATGGGGAGTGTCGACCATCATGTCGTTGTGCCAGGAAGTAAGGCGTCAAATGCTCAGTGTCGCACACCTAAACACAGTTGAAGAGACGAATTCTTGCACAGCCAAAGAGAATTTTTTAAGTAGGCCGGAACAAGCGCAGCACCGTTCCGGCACGTCCCGCCCGTCAATCGTCCACTGCGCTGGATGCCGCAACAGCCCGAACGGCGCTGGCGCTTGCTCCGGCCTACTGGTTGCATTGTGACTGGCCAGATGTCAAACTAAGGAAACCCTTCCGACTTAATCCCTCAGATCCATCCCACCTCCATTCGGATTAAGCATGACGCAACGACTCGCCAGCGGTTCTTTGGCGTTACGAGCATTAGCGCTCCAGGCAATGTGCTTACAGGCACTCGTCGTCCCACTGTTTAGCTTCATTGCCTTAATGCCTCTGGTCACAGCGACCCGTGCCGCCGAGGCTGAGTTTGAGCGGGATGTGCGACCAATTCTCAAAGCCTATTGTTGGCATTGCCATGGCGAAGAGCCGGAACTGGGTGGTGAGCTGGATGCCCGGTTGGTGCGCACATTGATCAAGGGCGGTGAGACTGGGCCGGCTGTTGTGGCCGGCAAGCCTGACGAGAGTTTGCTCCTCAAACGCATCCTCTCGGATGAAATGCCGCCGGGCGAAAAGAAGCTCAACGCCACTCAAAAACAGACAATTGCCAATTGGATCAAAGCCGGGGCCAGGCACTCGCGGCCGGAGCCTGAACAGCTACCCATCGGCGAGATCCTCACTGATGACGATCGCAATCACTGGGCGTTTCAGCCGGCCGTTCGTCCCGAACTGCCTCAGGTGAAAGATGGTCAACAATGCATTACGCCCATCGATCGCTTTCTGTTGGCTCGACTGGAAGCCGTTGGACAGGGCTTTAGTCCCGAAGCTGACCGTCTCACACTCATGCGCCGCGTAAGCTTCGATTTGACCGGCCTGCCCCCGTCCCCGGCGGACGTCGAAAAGTTCCAAAACGCTGAGTCGCCCGATTGGTATGAGCGTTATGTCGATCTGCTTCTGTCATCGCCCGCATATGGCGAACGCTGGGCTCGACATTGGCTAGATGTCGTGGGCTACGCTGATAGCAACGGGTACACCGAAAAAGATACGCCACGCGACTGGACCTGGAAGTATCGCGATTATGTGATCCGAGCCATAAACGATGATATGCCCTGGGATCGCTTCATCACGGAACAATTGGCCGGAGATGAATTGATTGCTCACTCTTTCGATGATCTGGATGAGGCTGATGCCCAGAAATTAGTGGCCACGGCCTATTTGCGACTTGTTCCCGATGGCACGGGCGAAGCGGGCAACAATATGGAAGCTCGCAACGATACGATTGCCGAAACTGTCAAGGTTGTTTCCAGTTCACTTTTGGGACTGACCGTCGGCTGTGCACAATGCCACGCTCATCGCTACGATCCCATAACGCAGGTTGACTACTATCGCCTGCGAGCCGTATTGGCACCCGCATTGAATATGCAAACCTGGAAGAAACCGACCGAGCGATTGGTCTCACTTTGGTCCGCTGATACTCGGCGCCAGGCTGAATTGGTCGACGCCGAGCAGGCTTGCATAAAATATGAACGCGAGGCTGCGTTGGATGAACTGGTTGCGGAGACCTTCGAGCAAGAATTGATGAAGCTGCCCGAAGAAGTGCGCCAAACGGCCCGCACGGCTCGGGCAACCGCGGCCAAGTCGCGCACAGAAGAGCAAAAGGAATTGATCAAGCAGTATCCATTCCTAAACGTCGATCGCGGTTCTGTTTATCTCTATTTGAAAGATCGACAAAAAGATTTCAATAAGCATTGGGATAAACAGCAAGCGGATTCATTAGCGAAACGCCCACGCGAAGATTTTGTCTTCGCCGTGACCGAACCCGACGCGAAAATTCCGCCTACCCACTTATTTGCACGGGGAGATTTCAACCAACCCCGACAAGTCGTCGAGGCTGAAGAGTTCGAAGTCTTGCGCCGCCCGGACAGTCCTGCTCAGTTCGTTTCCTTCACGAAAAGCGAACAAACGCCTAAGGCTGACACAGTGGCGGCTGTAGGGAGTACTGTATCGAGTAGTGTCGGTAGTGCGGAAGGAAGTTCTCCAGGTCGTCGGACCAGTGGGTTGCGTTTGGCTTACGCGCGTCATCTGACCAGCGGCCAACATCCTTTGGTGGCTCGCGTCTTGACCAACCGTTTCTGGATGCATTTCTTTGGTAAGGGATTGGTGGCTACGACCGGCGATTTTGGATTTCAAGGTGAACGTCCATCGCACCCCGAACTGCTTGACTGGTTGGCCAGAGAATTTGTGGATAGCGGTTGGGAACTGAAAAACTGGCAACGACTGATCGTCACCTCACGAGTCTATCGGCAGTCCTCGAAAAAACAGGCGGCTCTATGGGAGATCGATCCCGACAATCGCGTGTTGGGTCGGATGCCGCTGCGGCGATTAGACTCAGAAGCTATGCGGGATGCTGTCTTGTTTACATCGG
>JADLDX010000358.1 GCA_020846515.1 Pirellulaceae bacterium | reverse complement strand
GCTGCGCAGCAGCAGAACTAACCCTCCCAGCGCAGCGCCCGGGAGGGTCGAAAAAACAGGCGCTACTGCAGCCTGTTTTTTCGGGGAGGGTGCGTGCGCCGCAGAGGCGAGCTCGCAGCGAGATGCTTCATGCCTTGGTTAGCACGGGAGGCCCCCTCCCCGACTGAGCTGACGCCAGTCGACCCTCCCACTGCTACGCGAGGGTTAGTTCCCACTGCTACGCAGCGGGAGGGTTAGTTCCCGCTGCTACGCAGCGGGAGGGTTATATAGTGCCCCCGTATCATGACCCTTGTCAGGCACCCTATAATAGACAGCCTCCCACAGTCATTCTTTCGAGGAAAATTTCATGGACCGTAGTCTCGCCTTGCTACTTGGCCGTATGAGTTTGGGCATGGTTATTTGCGTCGCTGCTTGGTTGAGCTTGCGTCCGCAGGCCTCAAACGGTGTCTCGCAACCATTCCAAAAATCTGCAGAGACAGCCGATGACGGTGCTTCGAAAAAAAGTGACGCCGGCGCTGGAGGTGACAAGAATTCGCAAACCAGTTCGCAAGCGTTCAAGAAAGAGCAGAAATCGAAAATGGAACAGGCAACTTTTGGCGGTGGTTGTTTTTGGTGCGTAGAGGCGGTGCTACAGAGAGTCGATGGCGTAGAGAAGGTGGTCTCTGGCTATGCGGGCGGTACGACCAAAATGCCGACTTATGAGCAAGTTTGCACCGGGCGAACCGGGCATGCGGAGGTTGTGCAAGTCACCTACGATCCCAGTAAAGTCACCTTCGAGCGACTCATGGAAATCTTCATGAAAACGCACGATCCAACCACCCTTAATCGCCAAGGCCACGATGAAGGCACACAGTATCGCAGCATTATCCTCACCCATAATGACGAGCAGGCTCGCCTGGCCAAGGAAATTAAGGAGAAGTTAGATGCGGCCAAGGTCTTTGATGGGCCCATCGTGACCTTCATCCAACCGCTGACCGAATTCTATCCTGCCGAGGAAGATCACCAGAATTACTTCAACCGCAATCCCAGCAGTCGTTACTGCCAGGTCGTAGTGCGCAGCAAAGTTGAGAAGCTAGAGAAGTTCTTCAAGGCGTACATGAAAACACCTTAACCAAATTACGGGATGTAAATATTTTCACTTCAATGCCGAATCAGGGGTACGCGTTATGCACCGACTGGTCAGGCTATCGATTCTGCGGTAGTTTAGCGTCTGTTCTGATCGTACACCTGTTACCTCAACGTTCTGCTGATTAGGAGACTTGCATGCGGACATTTCGCAGCCTGGTCGCTCTAGCGACCATTTTCACTCTCGGGATGTCCACATCCCAAGTCGCGCTCAGTCAGGGGCCGGACAAACCTGTAGCCGTCGTTTCGATTGCACCGCTGGATCGTCTGCTCCAAGACTTCACCTACCTGATGAAATCTTGTGGTGCCGCCAGCATTGGTGCCATGGGCAAGATGTTCACTCAGCAAGTAACCAATGGGCTGGACGGAAAGCGACCAGCGGGCGTAACGATTGCTATCGTGGAAGGCCAGCCAGTGCCTTTGTTGTTCTTGCCACTGGACGACCGCAGCAAGTTTTTCAAGGCCCTGGAAGGTTCCGGACAGTTTGCGGAAGACTTAGGCAGCGGCAAGTTCGCCTTTGATGTCGGTGGCCGCACGATTTATGCCAAGGATGCTGGTAAGTGGTTGTACGTCAGCCAAAGCGAAGACGATTTCAAATCTTTACCCGCCGATCCAGCCACTCTCCTGGGCGATACGCCCAATAAGTATGACATCGCCGTGCGTGTCCAATTGCAGGCTCTGCCCGCCCAAATGCGCGATGCAGCGATCGAGCAGATGAAGCAGGGCTTCGAGCGTTCGTTGGCTGTGCAGGACGGTCAATCCCCGGAAGAGAAAGCTGCTGCCGAAGAAATGGGGAAGGCTTCCATCAAGCAAATGGAACGTCTTCTCAACGAAACAGAGCAAGTGCTGATCGGCCTGAACGCAGCATCGACCTCACAAAAATTGCAAATCGATGTCGGCGCACAGTTCATCTCTGGTTCCGAACTGGCCTCGCAAATGGACAAACTGCAAGGCATGACCTCGGACTTCACGGGATTGTTGATCCAAGGCGCAGCGATGACGCTTCGTTCCACGTCGCTCATCTCTGATGGGGACAAAGCCCTGGCGAAAAGCAATCTCAGCAACGTAACGGGCCAGCTCGAAAAGCAAATCGACGATAGCGGTAGTCTGCCAGCTGCCAATAAAGATTCCCTCAAGAAGTTCATCAAGGGCATGATCGCCGTCTTGGAAAAGACGATTGATAGCGGCAAGTTCGATGGAGGCGGTGCAGTGGCCTTGAACGACGGCAAAGTCCGTGCGGTCTTCGGCGGTTCAGTAGCAGATGGCATGGAGATTGAAAAGGAAGTCAAGGAACTGGTCGCTTCGCTGGGCACAGGCCCAGAAGTTCCCAAGTTCGAATTTAACTACGGCAAGCATCAGAATGTGAATCTGCACAAAGTCAGTATTCCAATCAAAACCGACGATCCCAAGGTCGAGAAAGTTTTTGGATCCGAGTTGAAACTGGTCATTGGTACCGGTGCCAAGGCCTTTTTCGTGTCGCTTGATCCGGATGGAGATGCTGTCATCAAGTCGGCCTTAGATCGCTTGGCCTCGACCAAGAACATCAAGGTAACCCCGGGTGAGATGATTGTCGAAGTCGGTCAAGTCCTGGCCTTCGTGCAAACCGTTTCACCGAATCCTCTGGTGGAAAGCGCGGCTACTCTCATGCAACAAACCGAGGGCAAGGACAAGATCCGCGTGCTCAACAATCTGATTCCTCGCGGCATGCTCTACCAAGTAATCGTGGAAGAAGGCGTGCTGAAAGGCATCGGCGCCGCCGTCCAGGCCGGCCAGGGTGGTGGCCCCGGCTTTTAGTAAACCATCATCACAAGCTCGTTAGTCAAGACTAACGACCGATGTCATGGCATTTTCAGCTGGGCCAGTCCGACAAGGACGCTCTACTTAAAGCGGAATCGGAGACAGCCGTCCGGTTCCGCTTGGCTTTTCTCAGAGAAACACCGGGCAGCTTGCGCTGCTCCGCTTAAATTGAAACGTCTCCCCGCTAACCGCTAACCGCTAACCGCTAACCGCTAACAGCTAACAGCTAACAGCTAACAGCTTGTGAAGCCGTTGACGAATCGTGTCGATACCACTATTCTTGTGACCCAGCGAAAAAGTTTATTTACCCCCGGTGTGGGGGTGATTGTTTTCGTCGGCTAGTTATTTGCCCTTTTGATTGGGAATCGAAGGCCGCTCACTTGGCGGTCTGTGTCTGGTACTTGTGGCCGCAGGCTATGTCGATGGCTTGGATAATGGTCGCAGTGTGGGCATTGATTCTGAAGGGCTTCAGGAAAGGTTTTGTTTGTGGAAAGCGAATTCGTACAGAAACTGATTGAAGCGGGCGTTCACTTTGGTCACCGCGTCAGTCGTTGGAATCCGAAGATGGCGCCGTATATCTACGGTCGCAAGAATCTGATTCACATCATGGATATCCGCGAAACATTGCGCGGATTGCTACGGGCCAAGAAATATCTTAATCAAGTGGCCGCCAGTGGCTCTTTGGTACTGTTTGTCGGTACCAAGCGGCAAGCATCCGAGAGCGTTCAAGAGCAAGCACTTCGCTGCGGGATGCCGTTTGTTTCTGAGCGTTGGCTCGGTGGCGCTCTGACGAACTTCCGCACGATTCGTAATCGTTTGGGTCGTTTGGACGAACTCGAACAGATCATGAATACCGATGCGATCAATACTTACTCCAAGAAGATGCAGTCGGCACTCAACCGTGAATATCGCAAGATCTATCGCAACTTGAACGGTCTGCGCACGATGAATCGCATGCCTCAGTGTTTGGTGATCGTCGATCCCAACAAAGAGAAGAATGCGATTCGCGAAGCTCGTCGCTTGGGCATTACGACTGTGGCGTTGATCGATACGGATTGCGATCCTGAGTCGGTTGACCTGCCTATTCCTGGCAATGACGACGGTATTCGTTCGATCGAGCTGATCATGTCGCAGTTGGCCGATGCGGTGCTGGCTGGCAAAGCCGAAAACCCAGAGGTTCAAAAGGCTGCGGCTGCCGCAGCTGAGAAGGCTAGTGCCAAAGCAGCAGCTGTGGCCAATGAAGACATGGCTGCGAAGCTTTAGATTTTTGCTGATCCATAAAGCAGTACAGGTGACGAGTGCTTCGGGTTGTTCATAGCCCTGAAGCACTTGTTCCATAACCATCACATTCGATTCGCAAGAACCATTGGTCATCCCGAAGTGTCTTACCACTGTTGAGGTGGTATGGATGTCTGGCAGTGGATGACCGCAATACTGGTGATCCTGGGTTCCTGCTACCGCGGGAGTCTTGAGATGGGCAGCCCTCTGATTCAGCCACAACTGTTCGTTGGCGAGAGGCTGTCAGACACCTCCAAGAAAACCATCATCTGTTTAGGGGATTAGAGTTATGTCGGATATTTCGGCTGCCAAGGTCAAAGCGTTTCGTGAACGAACCGGATTGCCATTGATGGACTGCAAGCAAGCCTTGACCGAAGCGGGTGGTGATGAGGAAAAGGCCTACGATTTGCTGCGTATGCGCGGAGAAAAGTTAGGCGACAAGCGTGCCGACCGCGAGACGGCTTTCGGTCGTTTTGGTATTTACTCAGGTACCGACAAGCAGGCCGGTGCGATCGTTGAACTGAAATGCGAAAGCGCCCCGGTAACGCAGAACGAAGAGTTCATCGCGTTGGTAAACGGAATGGCAGAAGCATTAGCCAAGGCTACTGACGATGTCAAAGACGCAGAAGCTTTGCTGGCCTTGCCTTGCCCGAGCAATCCCAAGATCACCTTGGGTGAGCAGAAGGCTGAACTGTTCAATCGTATTCGCGAGAAGTTCGAAGTTGGCCGCATGGCTCGATTGACCGGCGCCACGGGCGGATACAGTCACAACAGCGGTACGGTGGCTGGCGTGTTGCTGCAAATCGAAGGTGGTGATGACACGGTCGCCAAAGACGTGGCCATGCACATCGTGGCTATGCGTCCTGAGGCTTTGAATACGGAAGAACTGAATCCAGAGTCAGTCGCCAAGGAACGCGAAATCCTGAAGGCCGCGGCACGCCAAGAAGGCAAGCCAGAAGCCATCATCGACAAGATGGTCGAAGGCCGTCTGCGTAACTTCTTTGCCGAAAAGGTGCTCATGGAGCAGCCATTTGTCAAAGATGACAAGCAGACGGTTGGCCAATACGCCAAGTCGAACAACATGCAAATCAAAAAGTTTGTGTTCTACGTTTTAGGCCAAGCCTAGTAGTGCCTCGTATTTCAATTAGAAACTGCCACGCGATGCTGCCAGGCTCGCGCGGCAGTTTTTCTTTTTTATGCCGCCCGGCCATTAACACGAGCAGATATTGCCCATGAGTTCTACGGATTCTGCTACCACCGGTAGCACAGCCACTAAGCCGCACTACCGACGAGTAATCCTTAAGCTTTCTGGCGAAAGTCTGTCGCACGCTGGTGAGCGCGGCATCAGCATGGATGAAGTCCAGACGATTGCCAGTCAAATCAAGCAGGCTCATCAATGCGGTTGTCAAATCGCAGTGGTGGTTGGTGGCGGAAACATTTTGCGCGGTGCCCAGTTCAAAAGCTCCACCAACGTCAAGATCGAAGAAGCAACTGCTCACTATATGGGCATGCTGGCTACCGTCATTAACGCTCTGGCTCTGCAAGAAGGGCTCGAGGCCGTCGGCTGCACGACGCGAGTCATGTCGGCGATTCGTATGGATGGCGTGTGTGAACCGTTCGTCCGTCGTCGAGCCATTCGACACATGGAGAAAGGTCGAATTGTCGTTTTGGCGGCCGGTACGGGTAGCCCATTCGTTACAACCGATACTGCCGCCACCCAGCGCGCTCTGGAACTGGGGGCTGATATTGTCCTGAAGGCCACTCGCGTCGATGGTGTTTACAGCGAGGACCCAGAAAAGAATCCTCACGCCCTGCTCTATCGCGAACTGGACTACGAAACGGTCATTGCCCAGAATCTACGTGTTATGGACGGTACAGCCATCACCCAATGTCGCGAGCATGGCATGCCCATCCTTGTTTTCAACTTCAAGAACGATGGAAATATTGTACGAGCCATCTCTGGTCAGCGGGTTGGCACGCGAATTGGTAAGAAAAAAGAGTAGGATAGCTTGGAACCTTTGGCACCAACGGACCTTTGAGGGAGTCTGACAGCATGAGTGTTGATGAAGTCATGATGGATGCGGAAGAACGCATGGAGAAGGCGGTCAGCGTATTGAAGAACTCGCTGACGGGGATTCGCACCGGTCGTGCCACCCCTGGCCTGGTGGATTCTGTGCGTGTCGAAGCTTACGGTTCTCAAAGTCCGCTGAAGCAGTTGGCCTCGGTGGGGGCACCTGAGCCCAATCAACTCGTGATTCGCCCTTTCGATGTCAGCACGATCAAAGACATTGAAAAGGCTATTGTCGCCAGCGATTTAGGGCTCAACCCGCAAAACGATGGTCGCATTATTCGAATCAATATTCCGCCATTGAGCACCGACGTTCGCAAAAAGATGGTGGCCCGCATCAAAGAACTGGCCGAAGAAGCCAAAATCGCTATTCGCGCCATTCGTCGCGATTCCAACAAAGCCATCGAAACGGCCGAAAAGGATAAAGCGATTAGCGAAGACGATCGAGACAGCTTGAAGGAACAAGTTCAAGAGCTGACCAAAAAGTACGAAGCCGAGGCCTCTGATTTAGCGAAAGCTCGCGAAAGCGATGTGATGGAACAGGGCTAGCCTGACGGCTGAAGTAGTTAACGCAGGGACCTCACACGATATCACTTGTGAAAACGACAAGCTGCGATTCTCAGAAATTTCTGATCCAAGCGCTTGTTGAGGTAGGTGCATAACCTACGTTCCCTGTATGCAAAAACTACTGACTCTAATACTATCGATATCACTATTACCTGCCCCAGTATTTGCTGACTGGGGTAGCTATCCAGGGTTGGTTTGCTGATGCTGCTGCGCAGCAGCAGAACTATCCCTCCCCTTGGGGAGGGTCGAAAAAACAGGCGCATAAGCCTGTTTTTTCGGGGAGGGTGCGTGCGCCGCACAGGCGAGTCAGCAGCGGAGTGCTTCACGAGTCGCGTAGCGATTCATCTACAGCGCAGCGAGAGGTCGCCCTGGACCAGTAGCTTTTCGGCTCCCGTATGTTTAGGATCAAGGGGCTAACTTTCTTGGCGTCGATCTTAATGTGGGCGTGGGCTAGTGCCCTGCGGCTAATCAGCCGCTAGCGTCCGGTTTAGCCCGACCAAAGACCGACGCCACTTTCTTGATCGAAACCTTTTCGGGGTGACGCGCTTGTCTAGTTCTGGTGACAAAACGCTCGAGTTTCAATGTCCCAAATGTGCGAAGCGTTTGAAGGCGACCTCGCAGGCGGCTGGAAAACGTTTGAAGTGTCCGAACTGTGGTCAGCCAGTGAAGGTGCCCGGTGCCCTACCGACGGCCGCCAGCGATGACGACTGGCTCAAGCTGGATGACCCGACCCCTGCTCCGGCTGTGATCGCTCCGCCATCCAGTCCGGTCGCAAAATCCCAACCCCGTGGATCGGCTTCGCCAAATCCGGTCCCGCCAAATCCGGTCCCGCCAAAAACTGACCCGACTAATCCCAGTTCAGCTAATCCCGATTCAGCTAAACCCAAACCAGTAATGACTGACTCTGGGAAGCTCGATATGACGGACCTCGACGCACTGAAGCTCGAACCGGTCAATTCCGCGGCGAGTACAGGCAGTAAAGCGGCGGCAGTCCCGTCGCCTTCCAAGCCATCGATCTTCGACGATGATCTGCCGGAGTTAGCTGAACTGGAGGCACCTCGTCCGCGCACCAGCATGGCGGGCATTCTCGGCATCGAGGGGCTCGACGAAGTTGAACTGGTTAAGCCCAAACCTTCTGCAGCCGGTTCTTCAGCGTCTGGTCAGTCTTCGTCAAAGGCAGTGACCCCAACTAAGTCGGGAGATGGCAAGGAGCGAAAAGCCGAGACCAAGCAGGACTTGAAAAAAGCGGCGGCCCTGGATCCGGCCAACGCGCAGTATCGCGTGCCTTGCCCATCCTGTGGTACGCCACAGTACGTGACGTTGGCCAAGCAAGGCAAGCAGGTCAAGTGTCCAGATTGTTTCTCGGACTTCAAGATACCTCCTCCGCCGCCAGGTTGGAAACCGACGCAACCGGCCCAAGCCAAATGGGGCACGGATTTGGTCGAGCCCACGGCGGTGGAAGCTCAGCGCGACGCAGATCGTTCGAAGAATCAAGCCGATGATTTGCTGCGGCAAGCTCGGCAGGAACTCGACGACAACGATATTGAAAGCATGTACGACAACGACTTCGACACGCAGTCGTTTGTGCGGCGGACGTTTGGTTTTGCTTACGACGGCGTAGCGCTGTTTCAGATCTTCATCTATGCCCTGATGTTCGGCTTCATGTTCTTTATTGCGCAGTACTGTGTGAACAAAGTGCTCATCGATGATGATAAAGGCTACGCACTGATTGGCGGACTGTCCGTGCCACTGTTAGCGATCATTTCTGCGTTTCCTCTGTTTGCCGGCGCCATGACGCTGCTGGAATCGGTAGCCAATGGACAATTCAAAGTCCGCGACTGGCCAGGGTTCAATTTCTTTGATCATGTGGGTGAACTGCTCTTGTTTGGCACAGCTCTGATTGCTTCGGCGCTCCCCGGCTTTTTGCTGGGTGGTTTTGTGGCCAATAGTGGTGGCGCGGGATTGATTGTCGTGTTCACGACGATGCTGACGACATTCCTGGCGTTTCCGATCGTGTTGTTGTCGATGCTCGACAACGAGAGTCTGTTTAATCCCTATTCGCCTGAGGTGCTCAAGAGTTTGTCGGTGGGGTATGAAGCTTGGGGAACCTATTACTTCAAGACCTTCATCGCCAACTTTGTGATCTTCATTGCTTGGGCTGTCATGTTAGGGCACAACGCCATTCTGGCTGGAATCGGCGGCATGTTATTACCGCTACTGATCTTCTTTACGGTGCAACAGTTGGGCGTCTTGGCCTTCGACATTAGCGAGCACTTGTCCATCATTGTGCCGCCCAAAGCCGAAGAAGAAGTTCAAGAGGCGTAAGCCTAACGCGCGTCTCCACGGCTGCGCAGCAGCCGAACTAACCCTCCCGCTGCGTAGCAGTGGGAGGGTCGCCTGGCGTCAGCTCAGGCGGGGAGGGTGCATGCGCCGCAGAGGCGAGTTAGCGGCGAAGTGCTTCATGCTTGGGTTAGCCCCTACAGCAAGGATTGTCGCGCGATCAGCCGCAGGGCGCTAGCCCACGGTTTTCCGGACTGATCAGATGTAGAACATCGTTTGCGAACTTTTCTCTGCGGAAGCGCACAGATCGCTGAGCTTGATCTGAGACAGTAGTTGGCTTTCGCGTTCATTGACCTCGTCCCACACATCGCGCACGATTTGATTGAGTGTCGAGTTTGTGTCGAGTGTGGGGGTGGATGATATTGGGCAGACGGCCTCGACGATTTCTGCCACGCTAATCCTGGCAGGAGCACGTTCCAGACGAAAGCCGCCGCTTGACCCACGCGTGCTGGTGATCATGCCTGCGGCTCGCAGTTGTTGCAGGATCTGCACCAGAAACTGGGGCGGAATATCATGCTCGTCGGCCATGGCGCGGACAGTTAATAACTGACCGCATTGGTAGTTTTGCGCCAGATCCAGCATTGCAACCGTCGCGTAATGGGCTTTGATGGGCAGCTGCATGGTCGGATGGCTTTCGATCAATCTTTCGTGTGCAAACCACACTCGGTTTTCGCAAAGCCACTCCAGCGACCGGCGCGCTCATCTTCCCCTGGCAGAATACTGCGTGTGCAAGGCCAGCATCCTATACTGGTGAAGCCCTTGTCGTGCAGGGGGTTGTAGGGAATGCTTTCGCTCAGGATTAAGGCCCAGACCTCTTTTTTCGTCCAGTTTGCCAACGGGCTGATTTTGACCAGTTGAAACTTCTTATCCCAGCCAACGATCGGTGATCGCGCTCGATCTTCGCTTTGGTCGCGACGGATGGCGCTGGCCCAAGCATGGAAACCGCGTGAGGCATCTTGCAGAAGCTTGATTTTGCGATCGGCGCAGCAGCGATTGGGGTCATGACTATAAACCGGACCGCCATTGGCTGCTTCATATTGGGCCACGGTCAGTTCAGGTTGTTTCAGAGCGACTTCGATTCCGTAGCGTTGCTTGACGCGTTCACGGAGTTCGAGCGTTTCAGGGAACTGATAGCCCGTATCGAGATTGAAGATCGGCGTTTGTGGAGCGAGCTTGGCGAGCATGTGAATAATGCACATGCCTTCGGGCCCGAACGCAGTAGCCATGGTGAAATGGGGCGCGAAGCGATCGACCGACCACTTGAGAATCTGTTCGGGGGAGGCCGACTCCAGACGCTCGCTAGCCAAAGCTAGCTCAGAGATCAACTAAGGCGTAGGTTCCAGCTGGCCAGCTTGAGCTGTCGGCAGCGGGTCTGGTTCCTCGGGCCGCAGGACGCGTAATGAATGCATAGTTGTCGCTCTCGAGTACTCCAAGCCGATGTTTGCCTATCGGGACCGCTATTGGGACGACCTGGGATTCCCATTCGACCGCCAGTCTTCGTGCTGGTCGTCTGAATCAGGCCGCTTAGTCCATATCGGCAAAATGGCGGGGCAAAGATTCACAATCATTACCAATGTGAGCGGATTAGTCAAGTATGGTGCGGAGGTGTGGGGGGAGCCTCGGCAGTCGCGGTTTCCTGGGCGGCTTTGGGGCGAATTGGTGATACTCCCTTGACGAGGCAAGTTGTGGCGCTAGACTACAGATCTGCGCGGTGGTTAGGTAAGAGGCCACTGCTGGCGGAAGCATAGGAATCCGACGAAATGCGGCTGTGGCGGAATTGGCAGACGCGCTAGGTTGAGGGCCTAGAGTCTCGAAAGGGACGTGGAGGTTCAAACCCTCTCAGCCGCACTTCTTTGGATTCCACGGCAGCCTGCTGCCGATTCCCAGCCTGCGTGCGCTGGGCATCGAACTTGGGGCGGTAGCTCAGTTGGGAGAGCGCTACGTTCGCAATGTAGAGGTCGGGGGTTCAACTCCCCTCCGCTCCATTCGCCCTCGGCGAATAGAGAGTAGACAGGAGAAAGTAGAGAGTAGAAGGATTCTAGAACTAGAG
>JADLDX010000357.1 GCA_020846515.1 Pirellulaceae bacterium | reverse complement strand
GTTTCAAAAGATTGGCTCGAGGATTGAACGAGACAGCCACATGGTCAATGTCTTCGATATGTAGCTTGGCAAAATCCAAGCAGTACTTGATGGACTCGATCGGGAAGCCGGCCCAATGCTTGATGCGATTAAAACGTTCTTCTTCAACCGCAGCCACCAGTTGGCCGTCGATGACCAGCGCTGCCGATGCATCGCCGTGATAGGCATTAATTCCAATGATATTCGTCATCGTGATGATCCTTGGAGAACGCTTCGAAGCCGTCGGTGTTTTGAGATCCTAAGCACCGTAGATTCCTTAAAAATATGGGTTACGTAACGCCCTGCCCCAGGCGCCCCAGGCAGGGCAACGCTGTGGAGCAAATTTGCTCGTGAAATCCGGCATTTGTAGCGGTTGGGCGCAAGCCCTCCGGTTCCTATAACTACCGGGATATACCGGACGGCTTGCGCCGTTCCGCTTCTAAAATGCTTCACAGCGTTACAGGCAGGGTGTGGATCAGCAAACCGTCTTGAATGAGCCACAAGGCTTGATTGATCGATTGTTTCTTTGGCAAGGCCCATATTCATCGTAGCCTTGTTTTCCGCTTGCAGAGCGGCCCCGGGTGAGGACAACGAATCCTGTAAAGCTGTCATTTCAGTACTGCGTATTATGACATATGGGCCTAGTCGTCATACGCAAAGGAGTGGCCGAGATTGTACCGTGATCAAGCCAGCGCGCGTCGATCAATCGAATAAACGCTAGGCATCCATCCAACCGGGCGCGCTCGCATCGAATGGTCTTTACGCCAACGGCGTTATATTCCATAGCCCGGGGTATGCGGCAAAGCCGCGTACCCCGGGTTCGTGATGCCACCGGCGTTGAATACCCCACCGGGGTTTTACAATCTCGCGTCACCCGTGTACCAACCATGCGTCATATGCAATCGACCATGCCCACCGATCGATGGTCCAACCCCGTTGCGGCAGTACAACGCCCTTATTGAAAGATCGTTTGGACCCATTGAACAAGACGGTCACAGGTTACTGGCCGAACTCTGGAACAATGATTGATAGAGAGTCTTCATCTGATTGGCCACTGACGACCAGGCAAAACGCTCGTCGATCAGTTGTCGCCCTAGTTGGCCCATATTGTGCAGGACTTCGGGTGGTTGGGCTAAAGCTTGTTGAATGACCAATGCCAGATCGTCAGGTTCCGGAGCGGCTATCCAACCACAACCACGAGTTTTCACTTCGGCCCAAGGTGTTCCCGTTGTCGTAACCACGGGCAAGCCGATGGCCAGTGCCTCGGCGATAACCATCCCGAAGTTTTCGCTCTTGGAGGGCAGGATGAAAAGATCGGCGTCCTTAAGCAGCGATTGTTTTTCGGTCTCGTCGGCTTCTTCGCCCAGCGTGACAGAGTCGTGCAAGTTATGTTTTTGAATCAGTTGCCGCAGCTTCTCGCGCATGCCGGCTTCGGATGGTCCGGCAATGTGCAACCGCCAGTTAGCAGGTTTTAGCTTAGCCCATATTTCAATCAGCATGTCGATGCCCTTGACCGGGTGCAGGCGGGTCAGGCAGAGTGCCATGCGAACCGGTTTGTTGACGATAAGCGGACGTTCATAGTTGGGCAGATCACTGCCGTTGGGGATGACGGCAATGGTCGGCTTTAATTTCATGCGACGTGCATCGAGCATCTCATCGTTACTGGTGGCATGAATTGCGGCTGCATTTTGTAGATCGCTGTGTTGATAAAGCCACCAGCCTATGCGTTTCTTCAGTCGTTTGTGGTTGAAGCACCATTCCGAGAGCATGCCTCGAGGTGAAACCACATAAGGCACGCGATTTCGCCGCGCCCAGGTAATCACTCGATGCACCGGTGGGCTCCATAGGCCATGTACGTGTATCAGTGACAGGGGTGATTGAGAGTGCAACTGCGTCATGCGTCCAGCCAGGGCACCTAATGAAGACCGGCCGCCTGAGACAGGTTCTAGCCGCAGCGCCTCACCACGATCCGGAAACTGGGCATTGGGTTGGCCTCGATCACAGAAGGCTACATGCTGTATCCAGCGATGCTCGTGGCATGTTCGCAACTGATCCAGCGCGAGCACCAATTGCGGGATCGAACGAGAAGGACCGCCACTGGCCAGTTCCAAGTCCCGAACGACATGCACTATGTGAACGATGGGGGGCATTGAAGCGTATTCATCCGATCTGTTGCAGGGCGACTGACACCCAAACGATACCACACGAAAATGAAACTACTGAGCGCTGGATTGCCGGCTAAAAATACCACACTTGGTAGCCACCGTCGCCAGGTAGCCACCGTCGCCAGACGGTGGACTGTGTAGCCACTCGCCGCCAGGCGGTGGACGCGGCTGGTTTCGAAATCCACCGCTTGGCAGCTTGGCAGCGGTGGCTACGACAACCTGTGCACGCGGATAAAGTGTTCCAATACCAGGAGGGTCCACTTACGGGACCAACTGTTGAGCTGGATGGGCATGCGCTGGTCAAGCGAAGCGAACAGTTCGCCCCATTCGCCTGAGATCCAGTTCTCAAAGGGAAAACGGAAGCCGCGTTTGGGGCCTCCCAGGATCCAGGCGGGTATTTCGGGAACCGCATCGGTTAACAGCTTCTTGCCGGGTTGTAGTCGTAGGGCCGCGGGTATTTGGGCTACATCGTCCACCAACTTGCGATCGACCAATGGAGTGCGCAGCTCTAGACCTACTGCCATACTCATGACATCGCTATCGCGCAAAAGTTGATTGCGCATGTACCGGGTTGTTTCAAGGAAGGCGACTTGATTCAGGACATCATGGGGCAGCGAAATGTCGTCCGTGGGAACGATCTGATCACTGACGCCGAAATGGCGCATGAGCTGCCGAGTCTCACTGGGCAAGAAAAAGCCTCGCACGGCCCAGTGGGCCCACGGGGCTGAACCTGTGGACTGTAGAAAGCTGAGCAACCGTTGATAACGTGGTGGAAATGGCAGACCACTTAGCATCCGGGCGATTAAGGCTGCTAAGCCGCATGTCCAGTTGCATTGTGCGTGCAGCTTGAGCAACTTGGGAATCAGTTGAAACGAAGGGTAACCGCCAAACAGCTCGTCGCCGCCGAGACCTGAAAGCACCACCTTTAATCCATGCTGCCGTGCAAAGTGTGATACGCAGTAGGTGTTGAAGCCATCGTTGCTAGGCTGATCAAAGGCATTTAAGAAATTGGCAAATAGTTGCTTGCCTTCGCTGGCCGACATCCGCCATTGATGATGATTGGTTCGGAAGTGCTCAGCAGTACGTTTAGCCAAGTCGCCTTCATCAAATTCGGGTTGCTCAAACGAGATACAAAATGTTTGAAGAGGAGCCACGTCCTGGGCGTGAGCCAGTGCCAAGACCGCGGTCGAATCGATGCCGCCGCTCAGAAAAATCCCCACCGGTACGTCGCTAACAAAGTGTCGGGCTACCGAGTCATCCAGGGCAGCTCGCACTTGCTGACGAACTTCTGCGTAGGGCAGGGCCGCAGGATTCTCTGCGAGATCCGCGAAATCGAGTTGCCAAAAACGCTTGACCTCGATTTGGCCTTGGGACCAAGTTAGGGTATGCCCGGCGGGCAGGCTGCGGATACCCTCGACCAGCGTCAGTGGTTCTTGTACCGATCCATAGAGCAGATACTCCTGTACCGCTTGTGCACAAAGTCTTCGTGGCCCAAGTTCGGCTTGAAGGACGGAACGGACTTCGGAAGCGAAGGCCAGAGCATGTCCGCTGTGCCAGTAATAGAATGGTTTGATGCCAAGGGGATCACGCGCGCAGAAGAGTTGTTGCTTGGCGTTGTCCCAAATAGCGAAAGCGAACATGCCGTCAAGACGTGAGATGCAGGTAGGACCTTGGCGGGCATATAGCTCGAGAATGACTTCCGTATCGCTATGACTGGAGAGCTCATCGCCCTGAGACACGAGTTCTTCGCGCATAGAGCGGAAGTTATAGATCTCGCCGTTAAACACGATCGTGAAACGACCGTCACGGCTGACCATTGGCTGATGGCCAAGGGGGCTGAGATCGAGAACGGCCAAACGTTGATGGCCCAGCCAGATTTGTTCGGATCGGTGAAACGTACCTTTGTCATCAGGGCCACGATGCGTGATGGCGCGCAGCATCTGATTGATTTTTTCGCCATTGTTCTGATCCGAGGCAGCGATACCGGCGATCCCACACATGTTGATTCACACTGCCTTGCGTCGAGAAATTTGATTAATGTAAAAGTTTTGATTAAGTGCTTAGCTGTTCGAAGACCCATTGTAAACGTGCGCGGTAGCTGTACCCGTCGCGTTGGCAGCGATCGTAACCGGCACGCGCCACGGCTGCGCGTTGTGCTTCGTGTCGGGAATAGAACTCGGTTTTATCTATTAATTCCTCAGAAGATGAGAAATACT
>JADLDX010000356.1 GCA_020846515.1 Pirellulaceae bacterium | reverse complement strand
CTTCGCTGGTGTTGACACCGGTACCTACGTCCGAGCCAATGCGGGCGCAAGGTTCGTTGGCTACGAAGCTGCCTTTGCCGATGCAATCGATGGTGGTTCAAGCCCAGTTTGCCGAGGCGAAAGACTTACCCGAAGTACCCGACCATGTGCGCGCCGGTAAGAAATCGGTCGATCATGCTCAGCCCTTGTTGGGAAGTTCATCGTTCGTGACTCATGCTTATCAGACAGGTGCCCCACAGGCGGACAGCGCACCGATTATCGCCGGGCCTGTGCCAGCTTTGCCGCTGGAGCAAGCACCGCCAGAATCTTTATTGGACGTCGATATTTATGGTACTGGTTCCGGTACTGGTATCCCGGCCTCTACGGATGAAGGCGTGGCTGCCAATGCCGCTGCTGACGAGGACCAGTCAGGCTCGTTGATCGACGGACTCGACTTCATGCCCTTTACCGCTCTGGGGTTAAGCGATCGCGCTGATTCGAACCATCGGTCAAAGGGTGAACGAACCCGAGCGACTCGCTCCAATGCATCAGCCAGTATCGGCGATACCGATCCTCCAGCTCAGGTAGCGATTCATGAGAGTTTCGCACCACGCACGAAAGCGGGCTCGAATTCATTCCAACTGAGCGACGATGCGGGCAGTAACAGCAGCGATCAAGCAAACGAGTATGCGTTCAGCGACCAGGACAACACAGATCATCAGGATGTAGGGCCAGACGATTCGGGATCGGCAGCCGAACCTGTGTATCAGTTGGCTCAATCGACCCTCTCTGACGCAGAGCCCATAGGATTGCCTGGTGCACCCAACCATAGCCGGGCGGATGAAAAAACGAACACCCATCAGGGACCCCTGTTGGTGAAAACCGAAGCGTTTAGCGTCCCGGCATTGCCATCTGTGCCGACTGCATTGTCCACGCCAACTGCCTTCAGCACACCGCCCGAACTACCCGAGCCGTTGGCAAATCGCAGCTACAACACCCAGCGGCCCATGTCGCTGAGCGTTGGTGCAGCTGAACAAGTATCGCCAGGATTGCTCGCGGCAAGTCCCGTTGCCCTGCCAGTTACCGATTCGGCAGCATATACTACCGCAGATGCTGACGATTCCACCACCAAGCCGGCCGTGCCAACAGCGAGCAACACAGCAGCTAACAACACAGCAGCTAACAATACAGCAGCTAACAACAAAGTCAGCAACACCAAAGTCAGCAACACAGCCGCCAGTCAGGCAAGTGTAGCTAGCTCGCAGGCTGACAAAACCAACGTTGACGAAACCGCGTCACCATCGGATGCGAATAAACCTTCGCTGCAGCCTACGGCACAGCCCGCCGCCTCTGAAAAGAGATCGCTCAGCGATGTCAATCCAATTGCGCTCAACCGACCAATTGTCAAAGCCGTCAAGCCCGCAGCGGTTTCAAACCCAGCGGCTGATAGTGAAATGGCACCTGTGATCCTGCCTAGTTCATTCGAGGAGGACGGATCACTGGTCGCCGGTGAATCGTTTGCCAGGTTGGCAGCCAAAATGCACGCCTTGGTTAAACGCAAGTATCCCGAAAGTCGCATTTCGATTAAGAGCGATGAAGAAGGTTTGATCGTCCAAGGTGTCGCTGCCAGCGAAGCAGAGGCGAGCAAGATCCTGTCCTTCGTCCGAAAAACATCCCTGTGCCCTGTGGCCGATCGCGTTAGTACTACACGTTAGCCGAACATTTCCAATTGGTTAGTTGCAATCGCCGTTTGGTTCCCTCATCGCAACTGATCAAATACGTCGCCCGAAAACAGTTGAATCACCAGCCAGCAGCGCCAAATCGAGGTCAGCTATGACTATACGTTTAACCTTGCTCTCAAGGCTCATCGCCAAGATCGTCGGCAGCGTGGGCTGCCAATTGGGATTGCGGACCATGAGTGCATGTGCCATCGCCACCGTGCTAAGCGGTCAGGTGCATGGGCAATTGATCGATGGTCTGGTTTACTCCGATGACGGTGCCATCGGCAGTGCCGCTTTGGCCAGCAGTGACCAACAGGACGGTAGTCCTGAGGTCGGGCAATACGGTGAAGGTGGTCTGTACGTTGGCCCGGGTGGCCCGACGTCAATCGCGAATGTGCCGTCTGCTATGGGGCCATCGCCGACGAGCGGCCGTACGCGTTTGGTGAACCAGCCGTTTCCCACCGGGCCGTTCATGCAGAATCAACCTGTCTATCAAGACAATGGTTCAGCCATTCCCTGTCCATGCGACGAGGGTTGCGACTTCTCCTACTATGGCCAGGCTGAAGCACTCTACTTCCGACGCGACTACGACGAACGATTTTCGCTGTCGCAGAACATTGGTATACCTCCATTTGATTACGAATGGGCGGGACGAGTGACTGTGGGACGCGTAACCGACTGCGTCAATGGTTATGAATTCGTCTATGCGGGGCCCTTTAAGTGGCAGCGCGATTCATCGGTTACTTCACTGGGTGGCAATCTGCAAAGCCGCTTGGTACCGACTGGTTTTCTACCGGCCGCAGTCTCCGCGTTTAACGACGCCAGCAATCACACGCAGACCTATCAAGCACGCATGAACACCTACGAGTTCAATCGCCGCTGGTGGGCTTGGGATATCTTCTCGACTCTCATTGGTATGCGCGTGGTGGACTATCGCGAGTACTACGGATTTAGCAGCACGGGAGCTGGCGGTACCGGCATCTACGAGGACTTTACTCGTAACCGCATGATCGGTCCCCAAGTGGGCGGCGAACTGATGCAACCGTTTGGTTTGCGAACCCTGGTTGGCGTCCGTGGCAAAGGTGCATTGCTGGCCAACTTTAGCCGCAATCAACTCGCCTTGCAGAACGCAGGCCTGAATGTCCTGGGCGTGACTGACTCCGATGTGGAAGTCGCCGGAATGTTCGAAGTGGGAACATACATCAAGTACAGCCTTACGCCCAGTATTCGCTTGACCGGTGGCTATGAATTCTGGTACTTGCCCAGCGTCGCCACAGTCTCTGGCCAGAACTTGAATATCGTCAGCCCAGGTACAGGTTCGCGAGTCAACGCGGACGACGACCTGTTGCTACACGGTGCCAGCTTCGGTGCACAGATTCTGTACTAAAGCGTCCTAAAGCCTAGTTGACATGCTGGGCAACATCACTGTTGCCCACTAAAACGCATGAGCGGTAACCGTAATGGTTACGGCTCTTGAGGCGCGGCTCACGCGAGAGCCACGCCCGCTGGTTATCCCCCCTGCCCTAACTGCTAACTGCTAACCGCTAACTGCTAACTGCTAATCGCTAACCGCTAACTGCTTCCCGCTTACTGCTTCCCCTTGCTCGCACCGCAATACTTATCCAGCCACTCATAGAACACGCGATTCCATAAGACGCTGTTCTGCGGCGAGTTGACCCAGTGACCTTCTGCAGGGAAGTACAAGAATCGGCTGGGAACACCCTTAGCCTGAGCAGCCGTGAAGGCTTCCAAGCCTTGAGTCAGTGGCACGCGGAAATCTTTCTCACAGTGAATCACCAACAGCGGTGTCTTCCAGTTGCCCACAAATCGATGGGGTGAGAACTTGGTATAGGCCTCTTGGGTCTCTGCACTCTTCCAATAGGGCCCGCCCATATCCCAGTCAACAAAGAACAGTTCTTCCGTCGAGCCATACATGGATTCCAAATTGAAGACACCACAATGCGCAATCATCGCGCAAAAGCGATCGGCATGATTGCCCATGAGCCAATAGGTCGTGTAGCCGCCAAAGCTGGCACCGACGGCAGCCACGCGTTGGCGATCGATATGCGGATCAGCCATCATCGCATCGGTGGCGGCCAAGATGTCTTGCATGGCTTGCCCACCCCAATCGCCGCTGATCTGATCGTTCCACTCCTGACCAAAGCCAGGCATGCCGCGACGATTTACAGCTAAGACAACATAGCCTTGAGCGGCCATCAGGTGAAAGTTCCAGCGATACGAGAACCACTGCCCGATCTGTCCTTGTGGTCCACCCTGACAGTAGGTCAACATGGGCCACTGCTTAGTAGAGGTTGCATCAAAATCCGGTGGCAAGATCACCCAGTTATGGATCTCGGCGCCGTCGGTGGCTTTTACAAACCGTTGCTCGACCTTAGGCAACTCCAGCTCCGTATAGATCTTGCGATTGACGTCGCTCAGCGTGGTGGTCTCTTTCGATTCGATATCGATCACCGCCAGTTCGACGGGGCGTAGCATCGACTGCTGCGTCACCAGCAGGTAAGGCTGTTCGCCAATGGTTGACTGCAAGGCGAAATCGAATTGGCCTTCGGATAACTGCGTCACTTGTCGCGAAGTTACGTGAATACGAAATACCTGGTTGGTGCCGCGAGTTTCGCTGTCGAAGTAGATCTCGCTGCTATCGTATTTCCAACTAATATGGTGCGCCGTTTGATCAAGATCTTCGGTCAGTTCGGTGATCTGACCAGTGGCGCGATCATAGAGCATGATGCGATCTCGATCGGCCTCGAAACCCGGTCGCTCCATCGAACCAAACGCAATCATGCGTCCATCGGGCGAGTACTTAGGTTCCCAATCCTAACCCGGCATGCCTGGCGTAATGTTCTTCAAAGGTCCACCTGCCGCACTGACTAGAAAGATAGACGTGTCGGTGCTCATCGCTGGATTATTCACCAGCTTGATCGTCAGCGCTAGTTCGGTGCCATCGGGCGAAAAAGCAAAGTGCTCTGATCCGCCAAATGGTTGCAGGGGACAGTCGGCGCGCAAGCCCTTCATCAAATCGACTCCGGCTTGCGCCTGGCCGTCTTCGCCCAGCGTGGCGACACATACGTGGCTGTACGCATAATCGTGCCAGGCATTCCAGTGGCGATACATCAACGAGTCGATAATGCGCGCGTCGGCCTTGGGAAGATCTTTATACAACTCGTTAACGGTTGCATCCATTTTGACGTCGATCGTGTAGGCAATCTTGTCGCCAGTGGGCGCGACCTTCAGATTGCTGATGCCACCTTCGACTTTGGTAATCTGTTTCGGATCGCCACCGGCCGGATCGAGCATCCAGGCTTGGCTGGTTGGGTTGTCTTCTTTAGTTGGGGCCAGATAAACCAATCGCAGGCCCTCGGGGCGATTGATCCAGTTAACGGAGTTGAGTCCCTTAATGGCTCCGAGCAGAGTTTTGGGGCGATTGAGTTTAGCCAACGGAGTATTGAACGCGACGGCCTGTTCGGTGGCTTCGTCGCATGCTTCGCCTAACCACTGCGGTAGTTCTTGCACCACGAGATCGGTCTGGCCGCCATTTTCCGCCAGGTCGAAATAGGTCACCGTCATGGCCAGGTATCGACCGTCGGGTGATAACTGCGCCTCGCCCACACGGCCAAGTTTCCACAACAGTTCAGGGGTCATGCGCTGTTGCGCATAAACCTGGTTGGAGGCAACCGCACCCAAGCCGGAGCATATCGCAGCCGGCAATAGCCACAAGCAAAGCAGTCTACTGAACATGACAATCGCTCGATTAGTCATTGGAGGCCCACATTTCTTCGGTTATATAGGAGAGAAACGATTCAGTTAGTAACGATGGCAAGGGCGAAAGCGGCCCGATAGCAGCCGCATTGGGCGAGGCGAATGCAGTTTATGCAAGCATAGCAGCGCCTGACGCCTCTGGGCGGCCATTCCCAGCATCAACTGGGGCCATCACGCGCCGATGCACACCAATAGAGGGCACATGCAGGGCTAAAACCAGTCAGCCCCGTCGTACACTCTGCTTGAGCGAGTATAATCCCACGTTTGGATGTGGTTTAGGGAGCTGGCATGCGTGGCAGGAATCTAGCACTCTTGGTGGCCGCCGCTTTGTTTTTGGTGAGCCTGCCGGCAGCGCGGAAGTTCTCATTGGACTGGCAATTAGACCGCATGTTTCCGGCGGGGGACCCCTTAGTGGCATCCTACCATCGCTTGGAGCAGCGGTTTGGCGGCAACGAGATCGTCCTGGCTGTGTACCACGATGATGGACTGTGGTCCAAGGACGGGAGTGGTCTGGACCGCCTGTCCAAAGTCAGCGATCGACTGGCCGCCACGGCTGGAGTGCGCGGCGTACTGAGCCTGGCCGAACTGCATCGCATTCTTGAAGCGTTGCAAGCCTTGCAGGATCCCATGGGACTGCTTAAACCGCAGGGCAACCAGCCCTTGTTATTGGACCCAGACAACAAACTGGCCCAAGCCTTCGCCAAAGTATTCGAAGGCTACACGCATATATCCGGCCAGGACACGGTGGCCATCGCCTGCATGCTCGAGCCGCTCAGTGGCGACCGAGTCAATCATCGCGATACGATTGTTGCCTTGCGAGCGGTGATGAGCGATCTGCCCGAGCATGGGCATGATGGCTTTATCACAGGCGAGCCCGTGATGGTGACCGACGGTTTTGATATGGTCGAACGCGATGGCTGGCGTCTGGGAGCAGTATCGACCTGCTTGCTGGCCCTGGTCTTGTTGGTTGTCTTTCGATCGCTGCGTTGGGCGCTAATTCCGCTGGCGGTGGTGCATTGGGCCATTGTGGTTACGCAAGGCATCCTGGCCGGGGCCGATTTGGAGCTGACCATGGTCAGTTCTATGCTGACCGCCATTATCACCGTGGTGGGCGTGGCGACGACGATGCATTTGTTATTGGGTTATCAACAACAGCGTGCCGCAGGCTTGGATGGGGAAGCTGCCATGCAAGCGACCATGCGCGCCCTGCGGACACCGGTCATCTGGGCTTGTGTCACGGATGCTGTCGGCTTCGTATCGCTGTCGGCTGCTCAGGTTGGTCCGGTCAGAGACTTTGGTGTGATGATGGCGATTGGCTCATTGGTGGTCCTGTTGGCCATCATGTTATTGGTGCCTGGCCTGGCGTTGCTTGGCCCCTGGGATCGCGACCCTCGCGTACCGCCATTTGATTTTTACTTGCGAGTTTTGTTGCGCAAGTTATTGTTCGAGGTTCTCGAGCGACGCACGGCTTGTCTTATTGGTTTGGTCCTATTGGCCATCTTCGGCGTGTGGGGCAGCCTGCGTATGCACGTTGAGACCGACTTTACGAAAAATTTTCGCCAGTCTAGCACGTTGGTGCAAGGCTACCGAGCAGTTGAAAGTCAATTGGGCGGGGCGGGCGTTTGGGACATCATGTTGCCTGCGCCGCGGGTCATCACGGAAGACTATTTGGCCAGTGTCATCGAATTGGAAGAACGCTTGCGTAAGCTGCGCACATCGGACCAGGCCACTGGGCTGCAGCTAACGAAGGTGCTGAGCATTGCCGATGCGGAAGCGGCGTCGCGCGCCGGTCCGCTGCTAGCCCGTTTACCGCTCACGGCACGACTGGAAGGTATGCGTCATGCCATGCCCGTTTTTACACAAGCACTACTGACAGCCGTACCAACCATTTCAGGTGCAACTGCTGACTCTGGTGCTTCGACGGCTTCCACAGTTTCGGTTGGTTCTGCTGGTTCGGTTGCGTTGGTTGATGAAAGTACGCGTTGGCTGCGGATCATGTTGCGCAGTCGTGAGCAAGCCAGTGCGCAAGAGAAAAGCAGATTGGTTGATATGGTGACTGAGAACGTCGCTGAGTTTACGCGTTCGGATAGCTGGACGAAGCACTTTGATTCGGCACCGCCGGCGGCAGAGGTCACTGGGTATTATGTGATGCTGGGCCGACTGGTGAGCAGCGTTTTGAGCGATCAGTGGAAATGTTTTCTCTTGGCGACGCTGGGGATATTAATTGTGATGACCATCGCCACTGGCTCGCTTTGGTTAGCGCTGGCCGCTCTAATTCCTAATGCGTTGCCGGTCTTCCTGGTGCTGGGGGCAATGGGTTGGATCGGTATGAGCGTGAACATGGGGGCGGCCATGATTGCGGCGGTTTCGAGGGGGCTATCGATTGACAGTTCCATGCATTCTGTGTTGCATATGCGT
>JADLDX010000355.1 GCA_020846515.1 Pirellulaceae bacterium | reverse complement strand
CGCTGTCAGATCCTCCTTCAGTTTCTCCTTCAACTCCTATGTCAACGCTGACGACTGGGGCTTCATCCGCGGCTGGTTCATTAGCCGCTGGATCACCAGCTAAAGTTTCCGCGGATGACTGGCAAGTGTTGTTGGTCGATACGGTAGGCGAGCTGAAATGGTGGTGGGGCTTGGCGGAGTTGGCTTTGGTGGGGGGCAGTTTTGGTTCGCGCGGTGGACAGAACATGTTGGAACCGGCCGCTTATGGTGCCAAGGTCGCGTTTGGGCCCAATGTGTCCAACTTTCGAGAAATAGTTCGCGTTCTACAGCAGAAAGAGGCTGTTTGGCAACTACCAACGCTTGACGCGCTGGCCGGTTGGATCGAGGATCAACTAACCGATCCGCGCGCCGGTCAGGGGCATACTGACCGCGCTATGGAACTGATACGTTCACATCAAGGAGCCACGGCGCGTGCGTGCACCCTCTTGGAGACGCTCCTGCCGTGTCCATCCAGTTCCGCCACTCCATCGCGATCTATTCCAGCACAATAACAAAGATCTCCGGTTTATTCAGTCAGCAACGATTACGAAATCAGTGAACGCATGAGCAAAGCACTTGCATTTATAGGTGGCGGTCAGATGGCCACTGCCCTGGCGGCTGGCGCGGTGAAATCCGGTATGTTGGCCGAAGATTCGCTGGTATTTGCTGAGCCTTTCGCGGCGCAAAGAGAGAAACTTGCCCAGCGGTTTAGTGCGGCGCGGATCGTCAAGTCAGCCAATGAGGCTTTGCCGCTGGCAGATCGACTGGTGCTGTCGATCAAGCCCCAAGTATTGCCAGCCGTGTGCGAAGAATTGCAACGCCATGGATGTGCGGAGTATTTGGTAGTTTCTATCGCAGCCGGTTTTTCGTTAGTGCAATTGCAAAACCTACTGGGCAGTGACCGGGTGGTTCGCGTCATGCCCAACACGCCTGCTCAAGTAGGTCGCGGAGCCGCAGGTATATCGGCCGGCGTCGGGGCGTCCGAAGCGGACGTCGCATTTGTTGAGCAGTTGATGTCTGCGGTGGGGCTTTCGGTGCGCGTGCCTGACAGTTTGATGCATGCGGTCACTGGGCTGTCCGGTTCCGGTCCCGCCTATGTGTATTTGATGATCGATGCGCTCAGCGATGCGGGCGTCGTGCAAGGCTTGCCGCGCGACCTGGCTACCAAGCTGGCGGCTCAAACGGTCCTTGGGGCGGCTCAGATGGTTTTGGAATCGGGCCTGCATCCTGGCCAATTGCGCGACCAGGTCACTAGTCCAGGCGGCACAACGATCGCCGGCTTGCGAGTCTTGGAACAGGCGGCGGTGCGATCAGGCTTTATCGAAGCGGTAGCGGCGGCGACAACCAGGTCCAAAGAGTTGGGGCAAACGTAAGCCATCACCAACAGGCGATTTGGCGCTACCTGCCAATCGATAGCAACTGGCACCTTTCGGCAACGTTCCCATGACAGAACCCGCACTTCGATTTCAGCAAGGGACACTGACCCTGGAAGGGTGGACGGCTGAGGCGGTGCAGAAGGTGTTCGGAAAATCGATCTGGAGCTGGGATGCGCGCAGTTTGCTGTGGCGCGCACCAGCGATCGCCTATCCCGGTATCGAGGAGGCTCTGGCCAGCAAGTCAGAAGGGACGACCAACTATGCTCAGCAGTGGCAAACGGTCAACTTTGCCAAGGTCTCCTTGCCCGAATTGCGAGCCGAGCAGCAGCAGGCAGTCGACAGTTGGTTGGCCAGTCGACGCGGGCTGGTTGTCATGCCCACTGGCACAGGTAAGACCGAAGTGGCGCTGCGCATTATGTCGGAGACGATGTGCAGCACGCTGGTCGTCGCACCGATTCGGGACTTGATGTACCAATGGCATCAGCGCATTTTGCGAGCGCTCGATTACGATGCGGGCATCATTGGTGACAACACGTTTAATCTCAAGGCTATCTCTGTCACCACCTACGATAGCGCTTGTATTCATATGCCGCAGTTGGGCAATCGTTTCAAGTTATTGGTGTTCGATGAGTGCCATCATTTGCCGGGCATGATGCGCAGCGACGCGGCCCGGATGTCGATGGCTCCGTGGCGATTGGGTTTGTCGGCCACTCCGGAGCGGACTGACGGTCGACACGATTTGTTCACCGAGTTGATTGGTCCTGAGGTTTATCGATTGGCCATCGACAAAGTACGTGGCAAGTCGCTAGCGGAGTACAGCATCGTACGTATTCCCGTGCATTTGACGCCTGAGGAACAAGCTCGCTATGAATCCTTAGGTCTCCAAGTCGCAGAGTTTATGCGCGATTCACTAGAGAATGATCCGGATTTCACCTGGGAGAAACTGTGCGCCAATTCGGCGGTCGATCCAGCGTCGCGTCGGGCTTTGAATGCCTATCGTGCCAAGCAAGCCATCGAAGACCGCGCGGCGGAAAAGCTGCGCATTTTGGAGGACCTCTTTCGGCTGCATCTCGGATCGCCCATGATCATTTTTGCTGGCTCCAATGCGATGGCGCGGGACGTGTCGCGACGATTCTTGTTGCCATGTCTGCTCAGCCACTGTGGGAAACGCGAACGCTTGGATTACCTTGAAGGTTTGCGCGATGGAGTTTATCCGGCTATCGTAGCTAATCAAGTGTTGGATGAAGGTGTCGATATTCCAGCCGTAAAAGTCGCTGTGGTGATTGGTGGTATGTCTTCCACCAAGCAAGCTCAACAGAGATTGGGACGTATTCTTCGCAAATCGGGCACGCACTCAGCTATTCTGTACGAGGTTGTCTGCCAGGATACCAACGAAACCATCAAATCACGCAAACGTCGAGCCTCTGATGCTTACTCGGGAACTCGCCATCGTCGTCTATGAGGGATCGCGAGCCCACCCCGATAGATTGACGGTCAAGAAACATAGTCACTATGTAGATTACGCGCGGCGCATGGCGGATGTTTATGCGCGTGGCGTTGGACGCACTCGGAATGAAATCCACCGCGATGTGCATGCGATCTTTGCACTGGAAGAGGAGTGTCCGCCACGCAGGATTGATGCCTTTTGCAAACTGCTAGATGAACGTTGCGAATATAATCGGGATGAGGCCGGTGCGGCGGCCAAGTTGCGTCAGCAGGTATTTCGGGCGGCTGCACCTTTACACCCGTTGGTGACCGAAGCGGACCCCTGGTTTGAACATAACGAACAGGCTACCAAGCAGCAGATTGCTACCTCGCTAGGTATGAGCTGGGAAGACATCGATAACCGTCTTTTTGCTGACATCATCGAATTCCACCGTCTAAATGAGTTCAAGGCATTCGAAGATCCCAGCGCATTGCTGTCGCGCTACAACGTGGCTCAAACACAAGTTGCCTTATACGACGCTACTCACCTCACCGTTTGGGCGACCGCGGACTTTAAGACGGTACTCCGTTATGCCAAACTGGCTCGACTGATGCACGTTATTCGGCGATCTTCGGATGGTTACCGATTTGACTTTAGTGGGCCGGCTTCGTTGTTCACCCACACGCATCGCTACGGTGTGGCCATGGCCAAGTTCCTGCCAGGCTTGTTATCTTGTCGCGGGTGGCGTCTGCAAGCCTCATTGAGGCCACCGCGCTGGCATGGTCGGATTATGCTGGAATTTGACGAACACTGTGGTCTATCTTCAGAGGTCGATCCCGCTGCACAGTTCGATAGTCGATTGGAAGAGCATTTCTTTGAGCGTTGGGGAGAGGAGCCGCGCGAGGGCTGGACGCTTAGTCGAGAAACGGAAATTTTGCACCACGGTCAAACAGTCTTCATGCCCGATTTTGTGCTCCGGCATGAATCGGGTCGATCGGTAATGCTGGAGGTGGTCGGCTTTTGGACGCCGGAGTACCTGCACCAAAAACAACAGACCTTGGCCCAGTTCCCCGACCACCGCATTGTCCTGGCCCTGGCCGAGCAGCATTTGCAGTCATTCGAAGTTCCAACTGCGAACACGATCCTCTTCAAGACAGTCATCAAAGTCGAGGCGGTTTTGGAGAAGCTTCGCTCGCTCACGTTCTAAGCACACGGACGCCGCCGCGGGCTTAGTCAGCTGGCGTCAGTTTACGCCACGCCAATGTGCCGGCGACACCAATACCTGCCAAGGCATAAAGAATGCCATAAGTCGGTACGAGAAACCGCCCACCAACACTGTATAGCATCATCACGGTAATGGAATTCACTACGATGATGCCACCCAGAATTACAGCGGCTGAGCGATGCAGGATACACAGCCAACACAAACCGATCAGCGCCGACAGCTTCCATACCAAATGGCGACCGGAAAAGGGTTGCCATTCATTCTTCAAGCGGACGAAAGCCAAACGTGGCAGGCGGCTCCAATTGGCGCGTATCCATTGGCCAACTTGCTGACTTGCAGCCCGGGCCACCATTACTTCGCGAGCAATGATGTCACCGGGCGGTGCATCTATTTCGACCTTCTGCCTCAACATCGACTCGGGTAGGACGTTCCATTCACCGCCTCGTAACCACGTTTCATCATTGTATCCGCCCACTAACGTAATGGGACCTTGGGTTCCCAAGGGCATGAAGGTTCCCAGTACCACGCAATTGCGTGTCCACCAAGGCAAACAGCACAGCAGACAAACGGCGATCATCAAGGTGGCTCGACTGCAATCTTCGACCCAAGTGGGCGTTTCGATCTGGTCGTAAGATCCCGGCTCGCCAGATTCCCGATAGCGAAGTCTCGCTGCAAGTACAGTGATAATCCACGCGCCAGGCAGCCACAGCACCATGACGGACCGCGTGTAAATCAACAAGGCCAAAACCATACCGGAAAGGATGGTGAGCGTTTGTTCGCGTCGCCATTGCGCAAATGTTGGCCGACCAGAGAACGCTGTCTGCGGTTTGACTAACAATAACTCACAGACCAACCATAGCCAAAGTTGAGTCAGTAGCATGGCCAACGGCTCAGTCAAAAAATCAGATGCATATGTTCTGGCGGTGCGGTCCAAAGCGGCTAAGGCCATGGTGACCAGCGCTGCCAATACGACCGGCCATGAAAGTTCGGTTAGTTGTGTGACCAAACGCACGACCAATGCGACCGCTAAACTGCTCGCCAATGCCAGTGCACTTGCTAAACAAAGTCGCACCACAGCAAACGCGTTTGGGCCACGTTCGAAAAACTGATAGACAAACGCAATCACTAGCGGCAATAGGGGTGGCCGTCCGGTCGTGGCAACGCGACCGTCGGTCCGATTGAGTTGCACCGCGTAGTCCGCGATTGGCCACGCGTGTGAGGATCTTTCTGCGTTGTCGCTAACGGTACCTGCTGGAATTGCGACCGCATCGGATGGTTGCGTTATAGATGCCGCACGATAAGGTGCCTGCCACTGCGGGTTTCGCCAGTCCATCGACCAGCCTGAACCACGAGCAATGTGGAAGGCTATATTTTCATAGTCGGGGCCATCGCCCACTGGTTTGGGCGGTTGTCGAAACCATGGATCATGCGACACAAACCAAATTTGTATCGGCAATAGGGCGCAGATCGCCACCAAGAACCAGAATTTCGGCGAGCGGGCGAAGAGATCCAATTCAACGGCCCGATGCTATGAAGATGGAGTAAAAGTCGTCACGTCAATGTAGCGGAATTTTCCACCCGTGGCGCCAGCCAGTTCCGAGATCCAAGAGGAACTGTTGCGATTGCCACCGGTGCCAAACTGAATGGTGTGAATGACTGTCGCGTGTCGAGAAGCCCGTTCGACTAAATCATCCAGTTCGCGTTTGGTCATACCCGGTTCTTCCGCATCGGTCAGGAAGAATATAACGTCCGGCCCCATGCCCAATGCCAGACGCAATGCATCCAGGTGCTCGGTACTGCCATCGGCGACCATGCTGCGAACATAGCTGACCGCGGACTTCTTGTTCTCCTCAGTACCCGACAGCATCCCCGTATTGCCTGCCAACTGACCGTAGGCCATGGGAGTTT
>JADLDX010000354.1 GCA_020846515.1 Pirellulaceae bacterium | reverse complement strand
GCGGAGCGAAGCGGCTACAGTGGCCATTGCTTGCCGAGTGCCGCTTGTTGAAGAGTTGTGAGTTCTTTGATACCGGCTCGAGCCAATTTCAACATGGCGGCCAGATCGTCGTCATCAAACGTGGCTTCTTCGCCTGTGCCCTGCAGTTCCACGAATCGTCCCTTGCCGGTCATGACGACGTTCATGTCCACTTCGGCATCGACATCTTGTTCATAGTTCAGATCCAAAACCGGCTTGCCCTTGACGATTCCGACACTTATAGCTGCCACGCTGTCGGTAATCGGGTGGATCAGCCCTTTGGTCGAACCGAATTCGGCCTGCAGCGCATCGATCAGGGCGATGAAGCCGCCGGTGATGCTAGCGGTACGTGTGCCGCCGTCGGCCTGCAAAACATCGCAGTCGACCGTGACCATGCGTTCGCCCAGTTTCTCCATGTTGACCACGGCTCTTAGGCTGCGTCCAATCAAGCGTTGAATTTCCGTGGTACGGCCATCGACTTTACCGGCTCGTTCGCGAGGCTTACGTTCCTGCGTACTGTGCGGCAACATGTTGTACTCGGCCGTGACCCAGCCCCGTCCTTTGCCGATCATCCATGGTGGAACTTTGCCTTCGACGCTGGCGGTACACAACACGATCGTTTCACCGCACTGATACAGCACGCTACCGGGACTGGTCTTGGTGAACTTGCGTTTGATTTTGACAGGACGAATCGAAGGCATAAGGGGCAAATTTGTGGGGTAAGTGAGATAGGGGCCTAGTCTTCGCTACAGGTTTCGACGAAGCGGGCCAGGCGATGGAAGTCGCTTCCGGGTTCAATGTAACGCACTTTGGTGACTAAGGTTTGGGGATCCACGAGTTCTTCGAAAGGCACAAAGTGAATATCCAATTGCCCGCCGACTGAAACCATCACACCGTTGAGGTTCTTTTCGATCAAGGCGCGATATGCGCCGACGCCAATTTGGGAACCCAACATCACGTCAAACGCATGCGGTGCGGCGCAGCGAGATTCATATCCCAATTGCAAGCCGGTCACTTTGCGGCTTTTGCCAGTCTTGGCCTTGTATGCATCCGCGATTAACTTGGCCAGCATCTTGCCGAGATTGACTGAAGCGACCGAAATATGCCCGTGTTCATCACGAGGAATGCCTACCAAATACTGGTGCGGCAGGTACTCCGCGATGCCTTCGGCAACGACGATCACGCCGTAGGGTCGTTTTTGCTTTTCGCGAGCGATCATCAGCTTGACGATTCGATCGACCATTTTGTCGACGACCATGATGGGGTGTTTGGTCTGTTTGCCATCGCTATCGGTGATGATCTCTTCGCTGCGATATTCGCCGACAATATCTTCGACGCTGAGCACCATACTCGCTTCACCGGCGATCGCTGCGCCGTAGGCCAGCCAACCCGCGCTGCGACCCATGGCTTCACAGAGGAAGTAAGCTTGACCGGCCGCAGCATCGTAGTTGAGGTTGCGCATTTCGCTGGCCAGCGTCTCTACCGCCGTAAAGTAGCCGAAGGTGAAGTCGATGCCCATGTAATCGTTATCGATTGTCTTGGGCAGATGGACCACGGGCATGCGCTTCTCGCCCACGGCCAGGTTGTCTTGATACAACTTCATCTTGTTAGCTGTCTTGAGCGTATCATCGCCACCGATGGAGATGAGTGCGTCCACTTCCAGTGAGCGCAGAGCGGCATAGACGCGTTTGAGCGGAGCGACGCGCACTTCGTCCAACAAGTGTTCGGGGGCCGAGACACTCTTGCCCGGGTTGGTTCGGGCGGTGCCAATCATGATGCCTTGCGAGGTACGACTATGATGCAACAGATCGTGGGTAATGCGAATGTAGTCATCCCCCTCGCGCAGCCCACGTTCGGGATCAAAGTCGATGAGTTTCGAGTAGCCGTGTTTGAGGCCGATGACTTCGATGCCTGAGTTGAGAAAGGCAGCGGCGGCCGTGGAGATAACTGCGTTAGCGCCAGGTGCCGGACCACCGGCAAACAACATGGCGACTCGTTTGATTTGGGACATAAACTTTGGATCCGAAACTTTGAAATGAATGATTGACTATTTGGCTAACAGTTCGCGCTCGACCCACTTGGTGTCGACTTCCCCGGCTGCGAAGGTCGGGTGCCGCAGAACTTGTTGTTGAAAAGCGGCGGTGGTGTTGATGCCCACGATCTGCAGTTCGTCCAGAGCGCGCAGCATGCAGGCGATAGCCTCCTGGCGCGTCGGCCGGTGCACGATCAACTTGCCAATCATCGAATCGTAATAAGGTGGAACGGTGTAACCGGTTTGGACATGTGAGTCAAAGCGAACGCCCAAGCCACCGGGGGCGAACATGCTTTGAATCAGGCCAGGACAGGGTTGAAAGTTCTTGCTCGGGTCCTCGGCGTTGATGCGGCACTCGATCGACGCACCGGTCAGTCGGATATCCGATTGTTTGAAAGGCAGAGGTTGGCCAGCGGCCACGCGAATTTGGGTTTGGATCAGGTCGATGCCTGTGACCATTTCGGTCACGGGGTGTTCGACCTGAATGCGCGCGTTGACTTCGATGAAATAGAAGTTGTTGTCTTGATCGACAATAAATTCAACTGTACCCGCGTTATGGTAATCGGCCGACTTGATCAATCGTACGGCTGCATCGCAAATGGCCGTTCGAGTGGTAGAGGGCAGTCGCGGCGATGGGCTTTCTTCGATCAGCTTTTGATGGCGGCGTTGGACCGAACAATCGCGTTCGAACAAATGGCAAACATTGCCGTGCATATCGGCGATGATTTGTACTTCGATATGCCGTGGTCGATCGATGAACTTTTCCAGGTAGACACCGGCGTTACCGAAGGCGGCTTGCGCTTCGGCTTGGGCTTGCTGCAGTGCGGTACGCAAGGTTTGTTCGCTCTGCGCGACGCGCATGCCTTTGCCACCGCCGCCGGCGGTGGCTTTGATCAGTACGGGGTAGCCGATGCTGCGCGCGGCCCTGACGGCCTCGTCTTCGTCGGCCACCAGACCGTCACTGCCCGGCACCACGGGTACCTTGGCGGCTTTGGCCATTTCACGCGCACTTTGCTTGTCACCCAACCGTTCCATCGCTTCGGGCGAGGGCCCGATGAAGTCGATTTGGTTGCTGCGCACGACTTCGTTAAAATGGGCATTCTCAGCCAGGAAACCGTAGCCTGGGTGAATGGCATCGGCACCGCTGATTTCAGCCGCGCTGATGATTTGGTCGATTTTCAGATAGCTATCGGCAGACTTGGCTTTGCCGATGCAGATGGCTTGGTCGGCCAGTCGAACATGGGCGGAATCACGATCGGCTTCACTGAAAACAGCGACCGAAGCGATGCCCAGTTCTTTACAGGCTCGAACGACGCGGAGAGCAATTTCTCCGCGATTGGCGATTAATATGCGGCTATACATAGTTGGAAAAGTTAACCGCGTGTATCTACCTTGAATAGGGGACGGCCAAAGTCAACGGGCTGCTCATTCTCCACTAGAACCGCCACGATCGTTCCCCGCACTTCAGCCGGGATTTCGTTGAAGACCTTCATCGCTTCGATAATGCAGATGGTCGTATCTGCTGTGATGGCTGAGCCCACTTTCACGAACGGTTCGGCTTTAGGATTGGCCTTGTTGTAGAAAGTGCCCACCATCGGCGATTTAACGATAGCAATGTGGGGTCCGTCGACTTCGGACGCCGGGGC
>JADLDX010000353.1 GCA_020846515.1 Pirellulaceae bacterium | reverse complement strand
GCAGGTCAAGGTTCAAGCATATGTGCAGTTCAAGCAGTCGGTACCTAACGATATCGAGCGTCTTGCAAGCTGGCCTGCTGATCTATTTTCTCATATGGCTCCACCGCATATTACAGGGCGCCTCGGGCTGGCCAAATGATAGCGGCACAGCCGTGCAATCCGAACAAAAGTGACCTACACTGGCAGAGTCAGTGGCACGTCGAAGCGGTTCCCAACTAAGCACCCAGGCACTCATGGGTTGTTCCGTCACCCAACTTTGATTATTATTCTGCCGATCACTTGTTTCTCGTGCTCACTACCTCACCGCCTTACTGACGGATTACGCAATGTCGGCATTCACCGCTGAAGTTATCGGAACGATGCTGCTGGTCCTGTTCGGAAACGGGGTGGTAGCAAACGTGGTGCTGGCACGCACGAAAGCCGGAGACGGCAGTTGGTTGTTGATCAGCGCGGGTTGGGGTGTTGCGGTCTTTGTCGGCGCGTTTTGTGCAAACCAATTCAGTGGAGCGCACTTGAACCCAGCGATATCTATTGCCATGTTCGTCGCCGGTAAAATGGCACTTGGTAAAATGTTTCTGTATATCGTCGCGCAGTTCATCGGTGCCATCATCGGTGCCGCATTGGTCTACCTTTCTTACCGTCAACATTTTGACGTGACCGATAGCGCGGATGCCAAACTCGCTTGTTTCTGCACCGCGCCAGCCATCCCTAACAATCTACAAGCCTTTTTCTGTGAGGCGGTCGGCACCTTTGCCTTGATCCTACCTGTTTTTCTGATGGCAACTCCCACATTGATGCAGAGTGGCGAACCGGTCGACACAGATCCAATTTTGGGGCTTGGTTCCCTGGGCTTGCTTCCGGTCGCCCTCTTGGTTTTCGGGATCGGCATGTCGCTCGGCGGAACGACCGGTTACGCGATCAATCCGGCGCGGGATTTGGGGCCGCGATTGGTTCAGTTCATCTTGCCGATCCGTGGCAAACGTGACAGCGATTGGGGGTACGCATGGGTGCCTGTGGTGGGCCCTGTCGCCGGCGGAATCTTGGCAGCGGTTGTCTTTCTGACGCTGACCCGAACTTAAACACTCATCCTTCAGCTTCTTAGTTTTATTAGGAAATGTGGCTAACTCCAATCCGGCTAATTTTAAGAAAGCTTGTCGTCAAATGGAGGGGGGATCAACGGGTATCCTGTGCACCGAAGGCCACGCTCCGACCCGACAATTGCATGTCGACCTGGAAGATTGTGTGCTGGCAGGATATAGCCTTTTTACACCCGGTGTTGCCTCGGAGGCCCTAAGCTATACCACGCAGGGCAAGGTTCAAGCATATGTGCAGATCAAGCAGTCGGTACCTAACGATATCGAGCGTCTTGCACGCTGGCCTGCTGATCTATTTTCTCAAATGGCTCCACCGCAAAGTTCACAGCGCCACGGGCTGGCTAAATGATAGCGGAACAACCATGCAATCCGAGCGGTAGTGCCCTATACTGGCAGCGTCAGTGGCGCGTGGAAGCGGTGCCGTTTATCAATGCCAATTGTCCAATAACGCCCGCAAAGTGGCTGGAAGTTGTGGTTCGTCTTGAACAAAATCTGGTTGGCAATTGTACTGTTCCTAGCGCTTTGTCCCACAGCCAGCGGGATGGAGACGATTTGGTCGGACGGTCTACCACAACTTCAGTTAATTGGTCCCAAGCTCTCCGGTCAGGCGATAGACATCGTTCCCAATACGCTGAATCGCTTTTTCAGTGACGCCTTTGGTTGGAAGATTCCAATCGCGGACCGCTTGAGTCCGACAGCGATCAATTTGGTGGTCGGCAACGAGACTAACAACGATGTCTTGAAATCGTTAGTAGCAAGTGGCGTTGACTTGAGCCTCGACGTGTTGGGCAACGAAGGATTCCGAATCCTCAGTCAAGAGGTTGAGGGTAATCGAGTGTTGATCGTCGCGGCCAATACGCCGCAGGGGCTGAAGCACGGCTGCCAAGAATTGATGTACTTTCGGACCGCCGGGGCTTCCAATTGCGTCTCCGTCGATTGGCCTTTGAATATAGTGATGAAGCCGCAGATCGCGTATCGCGGCATTTATATGCTACCGATCTGGTCTGCGCACGACTCGCTCGACTCCTGGAAAAGAGTCATGCTATTCAACTCCGAATTATCACTAAATCGCGTTTGGTTCTGGCTGGATGGTTTTCCCGTCGCAGGACACCCGCCGGCTGTCCATGAGACCGACTATCACTTCGAACGTACCGTCTTGGCAAGAGATGAAAACGTGCAAAGCCTCATAGACTTGGTTAACAGCGAAGCGATGAAGTTCTATATCGGCGGGGGCTGGCTGAGTTGGCACCACTGGCAAGTCGTCGGCCAAGATTGGGAAAAGGCGCGACAGTATTACTTCGACTATCTGCGCACGTTCCAAGGAGTCGCAGGGTTTTACTTCGAGCCTACCGGCGAGGGAACAGAACTGAAGGATTGGCTGCCGGGCGATTCACTGCAGAAGATGATCACCGACTTACTGGAGAAGGATCCAACGTTCGAAGTGGCGGTGGCTATCGGTTCGTTTAACAATGCAGATTATCTCCAGCTCATGGCCCAGTTGGATCCTGAGCGGGCCTTTTGGTGGTGGTGCTGGGGAAATCCGCTGCGAGACAATGCGCTTGAACGCTAT
>JADLDX010000352.1 GCA_020846515.1 Pirellulaceae bacterium | reverse complement strand
TCAAGCATTATCGCGTGGTAGTGGCGGAATCAGGTTGCACGGCCAGTTGCCCGGTGGGGCTGATGAACTGATAGACCACGATGTTGCCTGGACGCAGGAAGCGTTCTGTCCGCGCGATCTCGACCAGCGGAGTATCAGATGAACTCCAACGCGCACTGGCTTGCTGTAGTCGTTCCGCAATTTCACCTTCGACGATCAAGTGATCCCCTGTTTCAATGCGCTCAGCCTGTATGAAGTTCTGCCACTGTTCGCGTTTATCTATAGACTGCAGCATGTCATCGGAGACGGCGTCGATAGGCTTGTCCAAGTAATAGACCCAACTGGGTTCCATACCGCCCAAGCCAAACCAGCGAGATTGTTCAGTGGCTTGTTCATCCAGCGCCAAGAGCATATCGACTTCACTGCGGTAACTATCGACCGTGCGTGTGCCGACGCCAAATAACCCGACATGTAAACCAATCGCGGCCACTAACCAGATGGCAGGCACCCAGCGCGGTCGATTTTGCCAATCGGCAATCCAACCACCGACACCGGCCATGGCCAAGAGTACTGAACTGCAGCCAACCCAGCCGACCAGAGGTAAAGCTTCGGCGAAGCTAAACCAAATCAAACCGCTAGCCAGGCAGAAGGCGACGGAAACGGCTACGCCGCCAGCCAATGTTCGCCAGCCACGCGATGGCATGCGCACGTCAGCCGCAAAGTCCTTCAGAAATCCACCCACCAACAGGGCCACGCCGGGGTAGCAACTGGTTATGTAGCTAGGCAGCTTGGTACTGGCAAAGGTAAAAGCCAGCACGGTCACGCCGATCCACACGCCGGCCAAGGTCACATTGGTGCGCGCTGCTGCACCGCGACGTTTGGCTCTGATTCCCCACCAGGCAATGGGGATCAACCATAACGACCAAGGGAATGTACCGACCAACAGGGCGATCGGATAAAAGAAAATTCCGCCATCGTGCCCTTCCATACTGGATATGGCTCGACCGACGTTGTGTCGCCACAAGAAGTCTGTCAGGAATTGGCCATCGGTGGCTAGACCTACGGCGATGTACCAGGGGGCGGCCACCAAGATGGCCAACAGGACACCTGGAATCGACCGCAAGGCCAACAGGCTCTGCCAGATTTGACTTGGATTGGCCACGGCCCAGACTCGAATCAGCATGCGCCGCCAGCGTTGGGCCGGCAGTTTGGTCGTGTCGATGGATGGACGCTGCACCAACAGCCACCAGGTGTGGATGATCAACATGGGTAGGATGAGTCCGACGGGGCCTTTCGCCAGGATGGCGCCGCCCAATGCGAGATAGCCTACCGTCGCCCAGCCCCAGCCCAACCGGTTCTTTAGAATCGTCGTGGCCAGTTGCGAGCGTTTGCTTGGTTCAATCAAGAGACCACCCACGATGGCAGCCATCCCCAGCGTGCTACAAGCGATCAAGCAGCCGTCCGGCGTGGCCGCTCGACCCGCCATCACAAATAAAGTACAGGTCGCCAAAACGGCTCCTGACCAGAAACCAGTGGGACCCAGCCAAGCGCGTTCACCAGCCAGTCGACCGGCCAGCCACGCCAGAGACAACACCGATAGACAGGCAGCTAAAGCGGAAGGTAAACGCGCCGTGAATTCCGATTGACCGAATACTTGATAAGCTGACATCTGCAGCCAATACAGCAGAATCGGTTTGTGACTGCGCAGTTGCCCATTAAACGTAGGTACGATCCAATCGCCTCGCTCGAGCATTTCTTGCGAAGCCCGCGCGTTGCGAGGTTCATCACGGTCCCATAGTCGGGCACTGCCCAAAAACGAGAACATAACGATAGCGGTCAGACTCACCAAAATGGTGATCCGCCAGGCGGGAAGACGATCTGTCATGCTTGTCACAGAGTTCAACTTGGCCCAGACTAATGGTTAGTGAATTGCCGGGGATAGCCAAAACCAGTTGCGGTACTTAGAGTTCAAGAGGGGAAAGTAGTGGAATCAGGCTGGAACAAGCAAGAGGAATTCTGGGCATGACCCAAGTGAACGGATCTCGACAATCGGGCGAACGGTTCCTAGAACAAGCGGAGGATCAGCCCTTAACCGTGGATTACGGGCCACCTCCTCGCCGCCATGACAGACATCGCATGACGCGCATCGCTATCTGGCTGGCAATTTTTACTTTTCTTTCCACCTTTTGGGCGGGCGTTACCAACTGGGCTCCCACGACCGCCCTGATCCATGCTGCCGAAGTTCACAGTCTGCTCGTCGTTCGCGTGTCGATGCTAGCAAACTGGTCTGACGGCTTACAGTTTTCGCTAGCATTGATGGGAATTCTGGCGGCGCATGAGTTTGGGCACTATTTGTTTACGCTGTATTACCGGGTGCCTAGCACGCCGCCTTTGTTCATCCCGTTTCCGGTCTCTTCGCTGGGAACTTGCGGAGCAGTGATTGCGATGCAGGGTGGAGAAGCGGATCGACGGCAGATATTTGATATTGGATTGGCCGGCCCGATCGCTGGACTGTGCGTGGCCATTCCGATTTTGATTTATGCCATGTGGCATCCTCATGGGCCCGAGTATGGTCCCTATAAGATGATGGCCTTGGGGCAACCGCTGATC
>JADLDX010000351.1 GCA_020846515.1 Pirellulaceae bacterium | reverse complement strand
CCGCCAGTCGACCCTCCCGCTGCTACGCAGCAGGAGGGTTAGTTCCCACTGCGACGCAGCAGGAGGGTTAGTTCCCGCGAGGGTAAGTTCTTAGTGTAAGATTAAGGAACCCCGAACATACCCCTGGTCCTCATTTGGTAGAAACACGATGCACTTTAAATTGCCATGTTGGCTCGTCGCGTTAGCTTGTTGTCTCACCAACACAGCTAGCCTGGTCGCGCAATCGACTGAGAAACGTCCGAATATCTTGTGGTTTATTGTGGACGATATGTCGGCTAACTTTTCATGTTATGGCGAGCAGACCATTCGCACGCCACATGTGGATCAACTGGCCGCAGAAGTCACCCGGTTTTCGCATGCGTTTGTGACGGCCCCAGTCTGTTCGCCCTGTCGATCAGCACTCATCACCGGTATGTATCAAACCACCATCGGTGCCCATCATCATCGCAGCGGTCGAGGCCAATTGAAGATTCAATTGCCCGCCGATGTGAAACCAATTACCGCCTCATTCCAACAAGCCGGTTACTTCACCTGTATTGGCGACGGTCTGTTGGATCAGGCGGCCGGAGCGAGCAAGCCGGCAGCGGGGCGGCGTCAAGGCAACGCGGCCAACAGGGCACAGGCGAACCGAACACAGCTCGGCAAGACCGACTACAACTTTGAATGGCCGATGGCTGAGATGTACGCTGGCCATGACTGGTCGGCTCGAAAGCCAGGTCAACCATTTTTTATGCAAGTCCAATTGGCAGGCGGCAAATTGCGCGGCGGTACGGACGAGTCTGCCAAGAAGTTAACGATGCGGGCCGAGAAAGAGTTGGGCGATGCGGTTAAACCGGAGCAAGTCAAGTTGCCTCCGTATTATCCTGCCTCGCCGGTCATGCTGCGCGATTGGGCCGCTTATCTGGATTCCGTGCGTTTGACCGATCAACACGTTGGACAAGTGATCAAGCGTCTGCGAGACGAAGGCATTTTGGAAGATACGCTGGTCATCTTCATGACCGATCATGGTATCAGTCACGCGCGCGGCAAGCAGTTCTTGTACAACGAGGGCACACATGTACCGCTGGTCGTGCGCGCCCCACGCAACTTTCCGACTTTGCTGAGCAAGATCCAGGCCGGTAAAGTGCGCGAAGACCTGGTGGAACATATCGATCTAGCGGCTATCTCGCTGGCAGCAGCCGGCTTGCCGATCCCTCCAGCCATGCAAGCTCGCGACTTATTTGCCAAGGACTATCAGCAGCGTACGGAAGTGTTTGCGGCCCGAGATCGTTGCGACGAAACGATCGAGCGATTACGAAGTGTCCGTACCGATCGCTTCTTATATGTCCGCAATTTTTACCCCGATCAACCGCACCTGCAACCGAATGCCTACAAGGACGGCAAGTCCATCGTTCAGGATCTGCGACGCTTGCATGCAGCTGGTGAACTGCCCGAACTGAGCGAGCGTTTGCTGTTCCAGCCTAAACGACCGGCCGAAGAGCTATACGATTGGGTCAATGACCCTTGGCAACTAAACAACCTGGCCAATGATGCTCAGCACGCGCAAACGCTTAAACAATTGCGAGATCGGCTGGACAAGTGGATCCTTGATACGCGCGATCAAGGGGCCGAACCAGAGGCTATGTACGATAGCGACATGAAGGTCTACTTAGGCAGAGGCAACCCTGAAGTCGAGCGGAACGTGGCGAGCATGAAGAAGTGGGCCTATCCCAAGCCAGCCAACCCTTAAACGCAACGCTGTGAAGCATGTTTGCTCGCGAAATCCGGCATTTGTAGCGGTTGGGCGCAAGCCCTCCGGTTCCTACAACTACCGGGATATACCGGACGACTTGCGCCGTTCCGCTTCTAAAACGCTTCACAGGGATATACCGGACGGCTTGCGCCGTTCCGCTTCTAAAATGCTTCACAGCGTTACCTTAAACGGGTTGCTTGCCCGATGCTTAACAGAATCTTGCCATCGACGCTTGGCGCAGTGCCCCGTACAATTTAGGAGACTCGCAGTGTAGGGAATCGGGGGCCGCTGGAAGGAGTGCTGGAATGAATCGTCGTTGGCTGGTCTGTGTGTGTGTGCTTACGCTCTCGTGCCTTGGATTGGCTGGCGCTACTCCTCCTGTTCAAGCGCAAAGCATTCTGGAAAAGCTTGAGCAAAAGGTCCGCGATAACCTGGAGCTTGATGCCCCGCAAACCAAAGCGGGTGAGAAGAAGACTGGAGCTCCAGAGCCTGTTGCCGGTGAATTGCCGGCGCCCAATAGTTTGCGGAATACACCGCCGCCAACACCCGTTCCACCAAATTCCGGCGTCCCAAATGCTAACGCCTCAGGTAATCTGCCAGGTAGTAGCATCCTGGACGCTCCAGCGTTGCCTGCGGGCGGGCTGGACCCTAACGCCAACGCCGTCGAGGGCATCTATCTCGGCCTAGAGGCGGAGTCGTTGAGCGGTGGAGGCATTGGAGCCCGCGTGGTTAAGGTCACCGACAACTCGCCCGCGTGGCGAGCAGGTTTTAAAGTCAACGATATCATTCTAGCCATCGATGGATTTGCGATCTCCAATCTCGACACGATGGTCGATCGCCTTTCGCTGCGTCGGCCTGGCGAGACAGTCAAGGTGTTATTGCTACGTGGAACTCGCAATGTGGAACTGACCGCTGTCCTGCAAAGTACGTCTCTGGCGCAGCGCATCCAAGGTATCAATCCCAACAGCAATGTACCCTCACCGCTGACTCCGGCGGGCAACGCCTGGCTGGGTGTAGTCGTCGCTGACTTGTCGAGCGCATTTCGTACGCAGTTTGGTTTACGAGCTTACCGCGCGGCGGCAGTTACCAACGTGACCAAAGGTTCGCCGGCTGATGCAGTCAGTATTCAGCCTGGTGATGCCATTGTTGGTGTGGACGGTCGACCCATTGAATCGGCACGTGAACTCTTGGACTGGATGGCGACGAAACGTCCTGGCGACTTTGTCAGTCTGAACGTCATGCGGGGCACGCGGGCAACCCTGTTGGAAACGACCTTGGGCACGGATCCAAAATACCAAACGTCCATTGCGTCGCGAGTTCCAGCGGCTGATCCGTTTGACCCTAGTTCCCTGAACGTAGCCAGCGAGAACACTGTCCCCAACCCGGCGGCAAGCGATTCGTTAGAAGTCCAGGAATTGCGGGGCGAATTGCGACAAGCCCGACAAGAGTTGAGCTCCCTGGCGCAGCGCGTGGCCGAGTTAGAAGCGTTGCTGAAACCCAAATAATCGCGTGGGCACTTAATGCAAAAAGGCCCGTGCCGGGTATCCGAGCACGAGCCTCTTTCTTGCATTGGGTGTGGAGGGTCAACCCACACTCCGTCTTGAACTCTGCACTACTTGCTGGTGAAGTCCAGATACCACAGGCCGTCATCCCATTCCAAAGCCACTTTGCGCCATCCCAGTGGCACTTGAGGGTATGGATAGAACGGACCGATGTATGGCCAAGCCGAAGGGCTGTATTGCTTCGGATAGGTTACAGCTGCCTAGATTGGATAGGCAGCGTAGCTAGGCCATGCATACGAAGGCATGTAAGCTTGATCGTAGCGTGGAGCGCCTTGACCGTAAGGTACACCGCCGGCTTGCATCGGGACTGGAGCACCGGTTGGGCTGCCCGCGAAGTCACCGTGGTTGACCATCATGGCCGGAGCCATGGGGCGAGGTACACCGCCACCGACCACTGGCATGCTGCTTTGTGGTACAGGTTGCAGGCTGGATTCGGAAGTTGACGCCAGGCGAACGGCTGAGCCGACGGCCACATCGTCGATTACTTTACGCACGCCACGCACGCGGCGAGCGATGTCGAGAACCAGAGCCTTTTGCTCCGACGTGTTCACGCGGCCACGCAGGGCCACATCGCCGTTGGTGGTGGTCACATCCAGGTCGAAACCTTTCAATGCTCCAGCCTGCTTCTGGGCTTGCAGCTTGCTGATAATCGTATCGGTGATCGATACGTCAGCGGCACTGGAACCAACCGATTCGTCGGCCGAAGCGGGCACAACTGTGCTCTGCTTGACCGCTTGACCGAGCGAGAAGTTGCGGCTGTCGCGTCCTTCGCCGGTAACTTTCAACTGATCGACCAGATCTGCAACGCCGGTGGTGCGATCGACAGCATCGAGTACGAGCTCGCGCTGTGCGTTGGATCGCACGTTACCGGTCAGGTAGACGACGCCTGACTCGACCTTCAGGTCGAGATCAAAGCCTTTCAGTCTGCCTTGCGACTTGGCTTGTTGCAGTTGTGACATGATACCTTCGGCAATCTCACGATCGCCACCGAATGCCCAGCTGGGCAGGGCGGCAGTCACCGTTGCGATCACCACGCCAAACAAAAATCTTCGCATGGGAACCCTCCTACGTTCTTTCACTTCTGTCCACATTCTGTCCAGAATGCGAGACGAACGGACGGGAGCTCTCCATCAATTGAAAGCTCCAGTCGCTCGGCCCGCACACGGGTCGCGGGAAGTGGCATCGCTGCGGCGGCCTTGCCGCAAGTACGAAACTTTTAAACTTTGGTCACGCTACTTCGGGAGGATGTCTTCGAGATATCAAAACGCGTGCACTCGCAATCGCCAAACCCTGTCGATCGATTTCGACCCACTGGGACCTGGCTGGTGCGGAGCTGCGTCCTGCCTACGCCAAGATTCCCCCCTTGAGCGTAACTGGACTGCAAGTCTGTCCGGGTTTAAATTTCGGCAACTGAGACTAGCGCTTGGTAGGGTTTTTTTCGATTTTGCGGCTCTTCTCGCCAGTAGCGGATGTAGTGGGCGCGTTAAAGATCGCGCCTCTCACCCATCCCAACAGTGCCAACACTACAAAGCCCCCAATCGCTATTCCCGCAGCGATGGCTCCGAATCGCGGACGCACCGCAGTCAGTCCACCAATGGCCAAAATGATAGCAATGCCGGTGCCTCGCAACCGACTCCAGCCCAGCTTTTCCAACTGGGGCGCCGCCAACCAACCCAAACCCACCACCATGCCCACTTTGAACATGGCACCCGATGCAAAATCTCGACTGCCTGGTTCCATCCAGTCGGAAAAGCGAATGAAGGCCCCGATGGCCATCAGGCATAAACTGATGGCTAGCAACATGAGACTGGTGTAGTTAACAGGCTTAGGAGACATCGACGACTGGGGACTTTCGAGAGTGCTCGCCTGTGCGAGCGGTCAGTTTTGGTACAATTCGGGAGTAGCCTTCAGCCTTAAGTCTGTAGCCTTTAGACTCTCATCATCATATCCCCATGTCTGACCCAACCCCAGCCACCCAGTCCGCTTCTTCGAAAGATGCGGCTACCTATACGGTTGTTGCCCGCAGGTACCGCCCCAAGTCCTTTCAAGAACTGGTCGGCCAGGAACATATTAGCCAAGCGCTGGGCAAAGCGATCGCCACCGGTCGGGTGGGCCATGCCTATCTGTTCACCGGTGCCCGCGGGGTAGGCAAGACTTCATCAGCGCGTATCTTCGCCAAAGCCCTGAATGCCCCGGATGGTCCTTCGACCGCCCCGAGCGCCGATAGCGATGTTTCTCAAGCCATCGATTCGGGCGAAGACGTCGATGTGATTGAAATTGATGCTGCCAGCAATCGTGGTATTGATGAAATTCGACAGCTACGCGCCAACGTCAGCGTGCGGCCCAGTCGCTCGCGGTACAAGATCTATATTATCGACGAAGTGCACATG
>JADLDX010000350.1 GCA_020846515.1 Pirellulaceae bacterium | reverse complement strand
TGCGCAGGATATCGTCAAACACCGTGGCGGCCTCGACATTCAACATGAATGTCATCGAGCCCAGTGGAAAGCGATCGGGCAGTTTAACTGCGACCTGACGAGCGCCTTTGGATTTCAACCAGTCGAGCGCCTGTTGCTCAATTGGACTGAGCGGTTCTTCCGTGATGCCGACAACTAATTGGTCGAGTGGCTTTTCATTTGGCCAATCAAAATCGCGATCGACGACTGTTGGGTCGTATCCATCGGGGCCAAGGATATGCGAGAACACAATTCCCAGGTCGTCGATATGTCGAGCGATCGGTCCCAATTTATCGAACGACCAGGCCAGTGGCATACATCCAAAGCGGCTGACGCGGCCATAGCTGGGACGCAGTCCACTCACGCAGCAGCGCGTGCAGGGCGATACGATACTGCCGAGCGTTTCACTACCGATGCCATAACTGGCCAGGCCAGCGACCACGGCTGAGCAGGTACCGGCGGACGAGCCGCTGCTACCTTGTTCCGTTTGCCATGGATTGCGCGTCGTGCCGCCAAACCAGATATCGCCCAACGCCAATGCCCCCAAGCTGACCTTGGCCAGCAGGACGCCCCCGGCGGCTTGCAGGCGCTCGGCCACTGTCGACATCGTCAGGCGGACTTGATCTTTATAGGCCTCCGCACCCCAGGTGGTCTTAAACGGTGGCACGGCCATCAGGTCTTTAGCAACCCAGGGAATGCCATCCAATATGCCAATCGATTTACCAGCGGCACGTCGCGCGTCGGCGGCTTGGGCTTGTTGCAATGCCGTCTCACTCAACAGTGTAACGACACAGTGCAGCTCGGCATCGAACTTGGTCAGTCGATCGAGATAGAGTTTGGTCAGATCGACGCTGGATAACTTTCCCGCTTTGAGCCAGGCGGCTTGATCGATCAAACTGGCAAATGCAATACCTAGCTCGTTATCTGGAAAGGCGGCCATCGCGCCTGGTCGCGTGGGTTGCGAAACAGGAGAGGGTGCTGAATGCGGTGTGCGTTGAGTGGTCAGCCGTACTTTGGCATCGGGTTCCGCAAACCAATCAGGGCGAAACACGCTGGCCGGCGGAATATCTGCATCACACGCAATTGCACGAATGCGCTCGGCATCACGCGCGTTTTTCTCCAGATCACTAGAGAGCTTCTGGCGTTGCTCGTCGGTCAGTTCGAGGTCGGCAATCCATTCGGCTTGCCGCACCATCTCAGCGGTGACTGTGCCTTTCGCATCTGCTTGAGCTAACAAGGCCCGTGCGAAGACGGACGATGTCAGCCCTAACCCACCCAGGATCGACAGCAGGTTGCGTCTGGAGACTAGCTGCGGATGATCTGTCGAGCCATCGCTCAATTGTTTATTCCTACTTGGTGTGATACTCGGGTAGGGAGAACGCCGAGCCCGATTCAAACTTTAGAGGTTCAAATCCGGCCTTACTCTTTTTGGTTTTCGAGTAAACATAAACCGATCCATCCCCTAAGACCCGCGCTTGCTGTTTCGAAACGACCAGGCCAGTACCTTCATCGATACCAATTCCCACGCGATCGGGATGTTGTTCCACGGCCGATGCCAGACGATCATAACGTTTGCGCTGTGAGAAATGTTGATCGATGATGGAACCAGGCAGCAAATCAAGACCATTGGAAATGACCGGTTGCTGACGCCCACCAGAGATCATGACGCGCGATGCGATGGCGGAACCAGCACTGGTACCGCCAATGATCCCACCGCGTACTACCACTTTCTTGAGTTCATGTTCAACCGATGTTCCCAAGTAGCGTTCAGCCAGTCGGCGCTGGTCGCCACCCGATATCCAAACCGCCGTCGCTTGTTGCAGTGGCTTGATAAAGTCGCTGTCGTTTTCAACTTGCTTGCGATCCATGGCATGCAGCACTTTGATGCTTGCCCAAGGAAACTTCTGCCATGCATTAAGCATGGGTTCATAATCGCCGGCATCCGCCGAGCTACTAGCGCTGGGGATGATCACCAGGGCTCCCTGCGAGGCATGGCCCAACTCAAAAAAAGTCTCCATGAGAGTATTCGGTAGCTGGCCACCGCCACAGAGCATCAGAGCACCCAGCACATGGTTGCCTTCGCCAGCCATGGCGATTGGCATGGGCATAGACAGAGGCATCGACAACGGCATGGGCATAAAGCGCTGAGCCGCAGCCGGTTGCACGGCGGCTGTCGCTGACGTTGTCGTTGTCAACGTAATTTCAAAGTTGGCCGGACGAACTTGATCGCGCGAGGAAGATGTTGAACTGGCCGAATGAACTGAGGATGCAGATTCTTGTGCGAAGGTAGAAAGATGGCAAACACTCAAAGCCAAAATGGCAGAGGCGAGTAGTTGTGTTGCCCGCATGCGAGAACTCCTTCTTCTTGGGCTCTGGACTCGGTCAATCATTAACCGCGTCACACATGGCTGTCTGAAAACACATCGACACCAAACCAAAACGGTGCCGATGAATCGACGCCAGGCTGGTTTTCTGCTTGTGGAGGGAAGTCGGGTTCTCAGTCAGGGAAAACTCACGTTCGGACTTTAGGGGGGATCCGAACCCTTGGGGATCTGTATTCTGTTTCAATCCAAGGCACAATGCAATAGCGGTTAAGCCCGACCACTAAAAATGACGGCTCTTGGTGATAAGTGAGATCTTTGGAGAAGCACAGTCTGGTGTGCTTAAGGGAGGCGAATCATCCGGCTTTCCGGCCGAGCAGGCTGTTTAATTTACCAGCCCAACGTCGCAGAGCTCGAGAATTTTTATATGCCAGGCCTGCATAATAATGTTGATTGCGCCAGCGCGGCGTCAGCTTGCAAGGCGGTGCCGACCAATCTTGCGCGGCGACGCGAGCGGCCATGACCTGGGGATGTGTGCCTCGAAACGGTTCGCAACTGCGCACATCCCAGCCAAATGTATCCCCGCTGGCTTCGGAGCCGGGTTGTACTTGCCGCCCATCGTATAACGAACAGAAGTAATCCATCTTGGCTGACATATTGCGCGGTGGCTTGACGTGACCGTAGTGATATACCCAAGCGCCCGTTGAAGCCGTGCGCAGTTTATGGTCAGCGATTCGAAATCCGCATCCATCACCGTAGGAACGCGCGCCACACGTGCGACGAACGATGCGTGTCTGTCGACGATAGGGAAGTGGATCACGATAAAAATAGTCAGCTCGAAAATGGTGATATCGAAAGGTCAGGCCATCTATTTGAGGGCGATCGACATACTTGCGCATGGCTGAGTCGATACGATCCAGATCATTCTCATGCAGTATTTCGTCTGCCTGCAGATAAAAGCACCAATCGCCCTGGCAGGCATCTAAAGCCAGGTTGGTTTGCTGAGAGATGATTAAGCCACCGCTGCGAATGGCTGGATCCCAAACGGTATGCAGGACTTTCAGTTTTGGCGAGTTCAACGTGGCCAAGGCTTCGATGGTGCCGTCATCGCAATCGCCTACTGCCAAAACAAGTTCATCGACTAGAGGCAGAAGCGATCGGAGGCTTTCGAGAAACGGATAATCGTAACGGACTGCGTTGCGAACCACAGAGAATCCAGAGACTTGCATGCACATCCTCTTGTTATTACGCCGCCAGGCGAGCGCGCTGATTTAAGAACGCGGCCACCACTCCGCCATAAACTGCTTCGACACCCAAGTCACGCATGCAACGATTGTGCACCAACGGGCAGCTCTTTTGCCAACAACCGCGACAGGCTAGTTGCAAACCGATTTCGGTTTCTTCCAGGTTGTATGTGCGCGTCCAAGCCGCATCGGTCGGGCCAAAGAGTCCGACCACCGGTCGATCTAGCGCTACGGCGATGTGCCGAGGGCCGCTGTCGGTCGATACGACGACCGTGGCTAGTTCCATGACAGCTTTCGTCAGGCCCAAAGGCAATTCGGTGGCTTGACCCATGCTTTGCACACGGGGGTGATTGATGCGTGAAGCGACGGCATCTGCTGATTCGCGTTCGCCCGGACCACAATGCAGCAGCACTTGCCATTGATGATTTTCAACGATGCGTTTGGCCAACTGCTCCACGTGATCTGCTGGCCAAATCTTCGCCACACCCCAAGCACCGCTCGAATTGATAACGATCAGAGGTCGTTCGCGATTGAAACCAATGCGACTATAGAGTTGTTCGGCTAACTGACGATCGCGGCCTTCGACGGTCAATTCCATGCGTCGACTGCTGGTGTCGCAGCCTAGTTTTCCGGCTAACTGCAGGTAGTAATCGATGGCTGGTACCGGAGTGAATTTGCCATCTTTTTTGAGAGCCGGCAGTGTGTCGCTGAGCAACCAGCCGCGGCCATCGCGCGCGTAACCCAAGGTGCGTTTGGCACCCGAGAGTCGGGCCACGACGGCCGTCCACAGAGAATTGGCCAGTAAAACAACCGTGTCAGGTTTGGCGGCTCGCAATCGCATGGCCAATTGCAGCCGACCGGGCCATGAGCGTTTATTAAACTGGATTTGTTCAGTGAACCAGGGGGAACCGCTGAGCACTGCTGAAATAACAGGCTGCATGACGCCAATAAGTGAGTCCCCAGGAGACTGCTGAAGCGCCAAGGCACGCAGGGTGGGTGTGGCCATCACGGCGTCACCTACCCAACTGGGCATTAATACTGCTAGCTTATGGCTCACGCGGAC
>JADLDX010000349.1 GCA_020846515.1 Pirellulaceae bacterium | reverse complement strand
CAAATGGATTCACGGAAGGATATCGCTAGTTTTTAGAGAGTTAGGAAGCCCAGAGCTTTCGACTGGACGATGCGATTCGCGCCTTGGTGGCTTCCAGATGCTCTTGGGCAGAAGCTGCACAGACGGCTTGGGATTCTAAAGCTACGTTCCCCTGTGTCAGCGCGATCAACCGCTGAGCCTTCTGAGTGGCGATTGAATCTTTGAATCCTTTGGCTGGCATCGCCAACAAATCCATCTTCATTCCGAGTGCGGAAAGAACGGCTTGAAGATTGGAAACGGAGTAATGCTCATCCTTCCCTCCGAGCATGCGAATCACAGTTGCCCGTGATACGCCACTGCGGCGAGCAAGGTCGGAAATCGACATATCGAGTTCGTTAATGCGGCTTTGTAGTAGCGTAGATAGCGACATGGGTTAACAATCGATAGGGACTTCCCGTGAGAAGCCGAAAGGACGGACTATGCTGATATTGTTGCATATGTGAAACAAAAAGCAAGCAAAACTTGCCGGAAAGACTCACTGGGTAGGATGCGTAAGTTACTGCAGAGTAAGTGCTTGCGGCGAATTTAGGCGTCTCGCGAGCGGTGTGGTAAGAGTTCGGTTCGATCAACTTCGCTGTTTGCCAGTTTTCGCAGAGTAAACTCAGTGAAACTGACCGTAGTAGGTTATTCGATGAAGCCGGTGTTTAGCAAACAAGCAAAACGTCGGCCTTTTCGTATTTTCGTACAATCTTCAGCTTCTCGACCACTCTCCATAGACTCATTTTTCGGTCGCGACTCTCGCCAAAACAGCCCCTCTCTGGGGTCCAATCAGAGACAAATACTCTCAGAGTCTCTGGGTTATGAAAACCGCCGGGTTAACGACTCTGGGTTATGAAACCTTCTGTCTCACTCGAAGTTCTTTTTTTCGGCTGGTCCGACTTACCAAGTGGACATTCACGCCGCGTAGCTCGCAAAGCGAAGATTGCCTCTTCCTCAACATTTGGACTCCATCGGGTGCAACGGCCGAATCGAAGCTGCCGGTGCTGTTCTGGATTCATGGTGGTGCATTCATACAAGGTTCAGGGGGCCAACCGCGATACGACGGTACTGAACTGGCCAAACGTGGCGCAGCGAGGAACGACAACGATTCTATTTCATGAGATGTTTCAAAGGTTCGATTGAACTAAAAGCGATCTTAGCCGCCCATGCCTGACCTGATCTCGCCTCAGCCTTTGCTAGCTTTCTTATAAACCAGTGGGTTCCCTGTGACGTTTTTATTGGCCGGATGCCTTACAGAGGTACCGCGGTTACCGCCAACCGTTCCGACTTGCCGCATTGTTTTTCGAGTAAACTAAATGCGAGATGAGCTTGCCGTCCAGCTCCCTGTGACAGCGAAGTCGTTTTCCATTTGGTGCATGTGCCATTTGGTACATATGCAATATGAAATGCGCCATTGCCGCCAATCGGATGTAGCATCGGCCGCCAAAGAACAGCGAATAAGCGTCACGATAGAACAACTAACAAAGAGTCGAACGACCGATGAAAACGTGGCAGTCGACAGTATTGGGTTGGCTATTTCTGCTCGCCCCGCACTCTTGTGCATTCGCGATAGACTCGGCCCAGACACCTTCCAAACCGAACATCATCATCATCCTGGCCGATGACCTCGGTTACGGTGATCTCGCCTGCTACGGCAGTCCGAAGATGGTCACGCCGAACATTGATCGAATGGCAGCCCAGGGCGCCAAACTCACGCAGTTCAACTGCCCGGCTGCTTTTTGCGCGCCGACACGGGCCTCGCTGATGACGGGCCGTTACCCGTTTCGCTGTGGCATGACGGCGAATCCAGCGCCTGACGGTGGTCCGGCGGCGGACGCCGTGGCGATGCCAAAATCGGAGGTCACGCTCGCCCAGGTGATGAAATCGGCTGGATATGCCACGGGCATGGTGGGCAAATGGCATCTCGGTCACAAAGCAGGAACGCTCCCGACGGAGCGTGGCTTCGATGAGTATTTCGGGATCCCTTATTCGAACGACATGCGTCCTGTGCAGTTGCTGGAGGGCACGCGGGTGGTTGAATACCCAGTGGTGCAGGCCACGCTGACGCGGCGTTACACAGAACGCGCTCTGGGATTCATCGAGCGGATCAAGGACCGGCCGTTCTTCTTGTATCTTGCCCACGCGATGCCGCACAAGCCGCTTGCCGCCTCCGACGCGTTCTACAAGAAGAGCGGAGCAGGCTTGTATGGCGATGCTGTGATGGAGCTCGACTGGAGTGTCGGCCAGGTGCTTGGAAAACTAAAGGAACTGGGGCTCGATGAGCGCACGCTCGTCGTCTTCACCAGCGACAACGGCGCGACTTTTGGCGGCAGCACCGGCGGATTGCGCGGGATGAAAGGCAGCAGCTATGAAGGCGGCTATCGCGTGCCGTGCATCGCCCGCTGGCCGGGGAGGATCCCTGCGGGTCACTCCAGCGACCAGGCCGCGGTGATGATGGACCTGTTTGCGACGACGTTGGCCGTCACAGGTACGAAAACGCCGGATGATCGCGAGTTGGATGGACGCGACATCCTACCGTTGTTAACGAGCGACGCGAAATCACCCCACGAAGTTGTCTTCGGTCATGCTGGACCCGAGCTCGCGTGCGTGCGCGACACGCGGTGGAAGTTGCACGTTCTCAAACCCGGCCAAGGCCTGGCCAACGTGGGCAAATCGTTGAAGCCGGGTGAACGATACAATGATCCTCGCGGCCCCGATGGTGTGACGATCCTCGCCCCCTATGAACAGGCGCAGCCCAGCGAGCATCCCGGCCTGCTAACCGGAGATGAGGCACAGCCCATGCAGCTCTTTGACCTGCAAAACGACCCCAGCGAGCAACATGACGTGGCCGCCCAGCAACCGGACATCGTGAAACGCCTGCTGGCGGCATATGATTCGATGAGCAAAGACGTACAAGCCGCTCGCGACGTGATGCGGGTGCCGCAGAAGTAATCGTATAGGAAAGACACTCTCTCATGCGCATACGCGCAAATATGCGCGAACACGGTTGAGAACTTCGTTGGTTAGGCAAGCGGCCTGTGATCCACCGGATTGCGCTTTCACGTGGGATGCAGGATGCCGATGCCCAGGATTTGACTCAGCAAGTCCTCAGAGCAGTGACACCGTCGATCGACCGTTGGGAAAAGCATACCTCTATTGAAACTGACATCGAATCCAAACAATGAAGATACAACCCAGACATGTAATTTGTGTGCTTGGCCAGTGGGATGACTTTTCATCGGTTCAGTCGATTGTAGACAGCGTAAGTCCTGCATTTGTGCTCGATCTTGAGTACTCGCAGCTCGAGCCTGATAAGCGTATGAAGGATGCATTCCAGGCATCGCTGGACCGGAGTAAGCCTACGATTCAGGGTGCCGAGTGGCGAACGATCGACTCGCATTCGGCCGTGGCTTATGTTCTGTCACCACCAATTGCGAAAGCAGAGGCTGAGTCGATTGCGGCGACGGCTCTGTTATTGGTTGCTGAGTTACTGAAGAAAGGCGGCGTTGCTGCCAAGAGCGAGAGCGCAGGACTAGCTCATGGTCGAGATCACTGGCTTGAGCTGGTGCGTCAGTATCGGAAGGCGACCAAAGCTGGCGATACGCACACTGCATCAGCGGCTCTATATCGAGCTTGGGTACAGCGGGCCATACATGACGAAGACACGAATTCGCTGTATTCTGTTGGCATGCATCTGCTGGGACATCGCGATGTTGAGCTAGACGATGACCTCGAAGCCTCCGATGCCCTGAAGTGGATCGACCTGATGGGCTTGTATCTGGTCGCTGATATGCCTCAGCGGGCGCTGCGAAACGGTGAAGGCTTTCGACTGAGCGATAGCGGACCGCGACGTATCATTGAACTCGACGATTGCGGGCGATATGCCGAAGATGACTTCTTCTTTAATCCTTATGGGTATGTCCGGCTAGTTGAAGATGATTGAAACTAACGTCACTGGAACTGGTTGGCAAAAAGCTTCTCTCGTATAGGTATCTTCTGTGAACGCTAGTAGGGAAAAGAGTCCTGACGCAGACCTGACTCGCTTTACCCAAGAATGTACAATGGGCTCATGAGAACTCTTAGCCTTATGCTTGTCATTTTGTCCGCTCGATGCTGCTGGGGACAGCAGGTCGCAGACGATGCGTACTTTGAGAACAGCGTTCGACCGCTGCTTTCCAAGCGTTGCTTTGAATGCCATCGTCGCAAAGCAGAAGGTGGTCTGCGTTTGGATTCGGCTGCGGGCATTGCCAGCGGTGGCGTTTCTGGGCCGGCAGTGGTGCCTGGCGATCCCGCAAACAGTTTGATATGGCAAGCCGTGGCTGGTAAGCATGCCGAACTTTCTATGCCGCCCGACGCTCCGCTAGATGAGGCAGAGGTCGGGATACTGCACAAGTGGATTGCAACTGGTGCGCGTTGGCCAAAATCGTCGGAAACGCGCAGCGGAAATATCAGTGACGAGGACCGCGCGTTCTGGTCGTTTCAACCACTCGCTCGCCCCTCGTTACCGCAACTTGGAGAAGATGGTGCCAATCCGATCGATGCGTTCATTTCAAACGAGCGGCGTGATCGCAAGCTGACGCCGACTCATAGCGCGTCCGCCTCTACGCTAATTCGGCGAATCAAGTATGACTTGACAGGTCTACCACCAACGCCGCGGGAAGTCAGTGACTTTGAAGCCGCGTTGGCGATGAACGCGAATACGGCAATGTCAGAACTCGTTGAGCGATTGTTAGCCTCCAAGCAATATGGGCAGCGCTGGGCTCAGCACTGGCTTGATCTAGTGCGCTATGCGGACACTGCCGGCGATGCAGCGGACTACCCCGTACCCGAAGCCTACAAGTATCGCAATTATGTGATCGATGCCTTCAACGACGACAAACCTTATGACCAGTTTGTTCGTGAACAAATCGCCGGCGATTTGCTCAGCAGTGACAACCCCGACCAGTCGTGGGTGCGAACGATTGCCACCGGCTACATCGCCATTTCGCGTCGCATTGGCGTTACACCAGAGAGTTTGCCTCATATTACGATTGAAGATACGATCGACAACGTCGGCAAAACATTTCTTGGTTTGTCCATCGGTTGCGCGCGATGTCATGATCACAAGTTT
>JADLDX010000348.1 GCA_020846515.1 Pirellulaceae bacterium | reverse complement strand
TTTACCGCCATCGGCGAAACCTGTCGTCAGCTGATCGTGCACCAGCAGGTTCAACCAGAGGACATCTGCATTTTGTATAACGGCAAGAATTTGCAAAAGTGGCTGATCGATAAGACTCAGCCTGTGCTGGCCGATCTGGGTATCGAACTATCGATCCAAACCAATCGACCTTTTAAACGCCACAGCCATATGCTGCTGGCCACGACCGCCCATTCGTTCAAAGGCTACGACTCAGAGATTGTCATCGTCGCGGGTGTCGATCAGTTTCGCGCCGAGGGCACGGGCATCTTAGCCAACTCGTTGTATGTGGCCATGACTCGCGCGCGTTCGATCTTGAAGCTCTTTTCCCGCCACGTACCGGAACCTGAAGTGGAGCGATTGTCTTCGGTGATGGAACAGTGCCTGGACTATTTGACAACGGCTCCCACGATCGACCGGCAGACCAGCCTGCAAGACGATCTGCTGGCCGTGCTTGATCAGATCGGACTAGAGCATCGCGCCTGGCTGGAAGATCTGTGGCAGAGATTCGAGATTTCCCAGGAGCCCATCGTGACCGACGCTGGCGAGATCATCGCCCAACCACTTTTCAGCTTCAGCTGGTTAATGGGTCACTACGCCTGCTTTGGAAACCAACCCCTATTCCGCCATGTGCTTGATAAACTCGAAGAGCATCAGATCACCGTACTAGCCCCCGGCGCCCCACTGTTTTCCTAAGCTGCACTTGGGAGGGTTAGTTTTCCAGCTGCGCAGCAGCGGAACTAACCCTCCCGCTGCGCTGCAGTGGGAGGGTCGACTGGCGTCAGCTCAGTCGGGGCGGGGGCCTCCCGTGCTAACCAAAGCATGAAGCACCTTGCTGCGAGCTTGATCTGTGCGGCTCATGCTGGGCGAAGGGGAAACCGGGGCTAACGCCCTGCGGCTGATTTACTCGTGATTTTCGACCCTCCCGGGCGCTGCGCTGGGAGGGTTAGTTCACGGGTTAGTTCACGGGAAAGCCGCGTTTGCGGAGCAGGGCGGCGGTGTCGACGTCGCGACCGCGGAATTGACGGAAGCCGTCGGCTGGGTCAATCGTATCGCCAACCGACATGATGTAGTCATGCAACTTCTTGCAAGTCGCCGGGTCATAGTAGCCATGCTCGTCAAACAACTCGGCAGCGTCCGCCGTTAACGCGTCGGACCACAGATAGCTATAGTATCCGGCTGAATAGCCATCGTCGGCAAAGATGTGCGAGAAGTGCGGCGTGCGGTGACGCATCACGATTTCTTTGGGCATACCTAGCTCAAGCAGCGTTTTGCGCTCAAAGGCATCCGGGTCGATTTTGGTATCGCCAGCCAGGTGCAACTTCATGTCCATCAAAGCGCTGGCCAAGAACTCCACGGTCGTAAAACCAGTGTTAAACGTGGCAGCCTTCTTGATCTTCTGCAGCAGTTCCTTCGGCAACGGTTGGCCGGTCTGATAGTGCACAGCGTACTGATTGAGCACTTCATCGGTCGTCAGCCAATGCTCATTCAATTGCGAAGGAAACTCGACATAGTCACGGGCCACCGAGGTGCCCGACTGCGACGGATACTTGACCTTTGAATTCAGACCATGCAACGCGTGCCCAAACTCATGAAACAGCGTGACCGCGTCGTCCCACGAAATCAACACGGCCTGACCAGGCTCGCCTTTGACGAAGTTGGAGTTGTTGGAAACGATGGTCGCGATCGGCTCGGAAATGTTCTCTTGATTGCGATAGGCGCTCATCCACGCTCCAGACCGCTTGCCCTCGCGGGCGTACGGATCAAAGTACCAGAGGCCTACCAGCTTGCCGTCCCGGTCATTCACTTCCCAAACTCGCACGTCGGGATGGAACACAGGCAGATCGTACACCTGCTTGAATTGGAAGCCATACAACTGCGTGGCGGCCCACATCATGCCTTCGCGAAGTTTTTCTAATTGCAAATAGGGCTTAACTTCGTTCAGATCGAGATCGTATTTGGCTTTGCGAACCTTTTCGGCATAGTAGCGGTAATCCCAAGGCTCGATGGTCACACCCGGATCGAGCTTGTCGGCCAAGGCTTGCATGTCGGCCACTTCTTCTTTAGCCCGCTGGACCGCTTTCGGCCAGACCTTGAGCATAAGATCCATCGCGGCTTGTGGCGTCTTGGCCATCTGCGGCTCTAAACGCCAGTGGGCATGCGTTTCATAGCCCAACAACTTGGCGCGAGCCGCCCGCAGGCTCAGGATCTCGGATATCAGTCCATTGTTGTCATGGGCATCGCCATTGTCACCGCGACTGTAATAGGTCTTCCATACCTTCTCGCGCAGCGGTCGGTTGCTGGAATAGGTCAAAAACGGATCCATCGACGAACGCGTATTGGTGACGGCCCATTGGCCAGCTTTGCCGCGTTCTTTGGCCGCGCCGGCCATCGCCGATATAATGCTCTCGGGCAGACCGCCCAGATCCTCTCGCTTTTCAATCCAGGTCACATAGTTCTTCTCGTCTTCGAGCACGTTCTGACTGAAATCGGTAAACAGCGTGGCCAAGCGAAGATTGAATTGCGACAGACGCTTCTTATCAGCCTGGCTCAGACTGGCACCTTTGCGCACGAATTCTTTGTACAAGTGATCGACTAGTCGTCGCTGGGCAGCGTCCAATTTCTTGAACTCGTCGCCTTTGTAAACGGCGGCGATGCGCTGAAAGAGCTTTTCATGCTGAGTCACCCAGTCATCGAACTCGGCCAGTTTCGGCGCCACAGCGCGCTCAACTTCGGGCATGGGGCCCACGTTGAGATTGGAAGCATGCACGTCAAAGAGGGTCCCCAGTCGCTCAAGCGTCCGTCCGGCCTGCTCCATCGCCACGATTGTGTTTTCGAAACTAGCCGGCTCGGAATTGTTGGCGATCTTTTCCAGTTCGGCCTTCGACTGCGCAATGGCGTCGTCAAAGGCAGGCGGCATAGCTTCCGGTTGGACCAGGTTCCAAGGCGGAACGCCACCATAGGGTCCGAGCCAGGGCTTGAGCAATTCCGTTTTGGTCTTCATGCGATCTCCTGATGCTTGTCCCCAGGCGCGGCCGCCGGTCAGCAGTAAGCCGCCCAACGCGGCCATGCACGCCACGAAGTGAATGGTTTTATGCATAGTGCTTGGACTCTTTAACGAGAATGATGTTGTGAATGGTTCGCGCTGCGAAAACTGTCGATGCTCGCAGCAGATTAGTTTAGGCGTCGGCCAAACAAAAACGTACCAGCCCACCGACTATTTTTGAAGAATGCATCGGCGTCGCTCGCGTGCCAGCAGCATGTCGCGCCGTGTGTCGCACGATGTTATCCTGAGTCCGCATGGTGGCACTATGTGGCAAGTGTTGCCTTGTATGGAACGTGTTGCCGAGCCGAGTGCGATCTCTTCTGACACGATAATAATCGTGCTCTCTCGCCCAGCGACACTTGACGTTATGGGGCACTAAGCGATATTACAGGCATCGACACAACCGAGAGTGATGTGCTCACTTATGAGCCGACTAACGGATCGCTGGAAACTTAGCAAGTCAAGAGGGAACAATGACGATCACGCGCGTAGGTACGACGGTCAAGTATGCTGCTGGTTGGGAACAAGCTTTCGGCAAGGTGAAAAAGAGCAAGCCTGCCGACAAGGCGGATACCAAAGATTCCGGTAGCCAATCCGGCAAGAAAGAGGCCGCCAAGCCAGCCAGCAAGGCTGCGCCGGCCAAGAAAATAGCTGCCAAAGCCACCAAAACCGCTGCTCCCAAAGCGGCTGCCAAGAAGACTTCAGCCAAACCAGCCAAGGCTGCGCCCAAGCCAACCAAGAAAGGTGGCAAGTAAACGCTCGGCTCATAGGGAGCGCTGCCAAGCCATCCACACGGCTTGGATGGACACATTCAAAGAACTCATTCGAACGGCTCATTTAAAGAGCTCATTTGAAGGACTCAACGGCGCCTCGCTTGCGAAGCACGCCGTCTTGAGCATGAGCCTCGAGAGTCACGGACGATTGGATAACCCAACGGAAAACAACTTGATCCACGTATCCAGGTGCCGACGTTGGGTTAGCCGAACGTGCCGTGCATGAACCACTGGCCAGTACTAAGTTCTCGAAACACCCACCACCAACTGCCGTCGGTGGCTTCGATGCGATAATAATCGCGGCGCAGGCTGGGTCCACGCCACCAGCCGCTTTCCAAACGCTCGGGTCCCCAGTGAGCCGTCACAACCAGCCGCCGATTCTCGTACACAAATTGGCGAATCAAGCCTTCCGCGCACGTCGCAGCACCAATCAGCGGTTCGGGAGGCGTTATCAGATGGGTCGGTCGCCGCAAGGGGTCGGTAGGTCGGGGTTCCGCGCCGCTGGTGGCCAGGCGACTGGTCAGCTTGCGCAGAGTGGCTTGCTCAACGCCATCTGGGCGTCGACCGGTTAAGGGGCGATAGGTCACCGCCTGCTCCGGTTCTGCATCGCGTTCCATATGAGCCTCGAGCACCTGTCCGCGACCCAAACGACCGCTGAGCGAATCGATCAACTGCGCTAGTTGTTGCTTGTAACGCGGATCACTTTGCTCAAACAACTGCGTTTGCTGCCAAACAATAGGTCCCACCAACGTGGCTTGCAAAACAACTCGCCAAACCATGCCTTGCTCGTCGCGCGCAGCCGCCGAGGCCGACCCGGGAGCGCTGGAAACTTGCTTGGATAGACTAGCCGAGCGATCAGGCGGAGGATCGCCGCTGCGCTGCCCATATCGCGACTGGTCTCGCTGCCCATATCGCTGATCCTGATCCCCTTGCAAAACTTGTTCGAGTTGGCCGGCCAGCAAGAGATGCAGATGCTGCGGATCATCGCTCGGTCGAAACAGGCCCAGCTGCATGACCAGCGGCGACTGACGGACCAGATCCAGTCGACACAGGCATCGCAGCGCCCCGAGGCCAGCCCGCGTCAACCGCTCGGCCAATTGAGTACACAACTGTTGTAGTACTTGATTGAGTGTCGCAGTGGACAACGTGGGATGCTCCAGCGAGAAATCGGCTGACCAATCATCGGCACCGTGCAGTGCAATCACCGCTTCGGCGGCCAGTCCCAATGCCTGGTCGGAGCGTCTCATTAAACGGCTACCCAAGCGACTAGCCAGACCGTCGCGTGGCAACTGCCAAAGTTGGGCGAGCGAGCCAACGCCCAGGCGCCGCAGTTTGCCGACGGTTTCCGAGTCGATGCGCAGGGCTGCCACCGGCAGTTCCGATAGCAACTCCGCCTCTTCCCATGGGTCGGTGACCAGCGTGCGGCAAAGCGGCACATAGTCAGTCTTGTCACTTTCTCGGTTGGCGGCGTCTCGGCTTGGATCTGACGTCACAGCACCAGACTTTGCTGCACTGGAAATAGTTGCGGCAGGCGGCTGTGGAGCAGGGGGGGCAGGCGGTGCGTGTCGAGCCTTGCTGAGAAGTTCATAGTTGGCCAGTGCCCAAGCCGCGCCAATGGTGCTGGCCAGAGCCATGTACGCGAAGTAGCGTTGGCTGCGCAGCCACGCAGCGATCTCGGCTAAATACGGTTGATCACCGCCAAACAGATCAGCGATACCACTGGCATCCAGCAGCAAGGCTTGCGGCTGACAGGAGGTGCGTCCGTGCCAAGGTTCCTGGTCATGCAACTCCAGCCCCACCAGCGGGCTGAATTGCTGAGCCTGTTCAGCCAAGTCGCACAGGGCGTCGAGATCTTGATCGGGATGGTAGGGTCGCACCTCCCACAGGATCTTGTCATCGTCGGATTTGAGGGCCGCCAGTTCACTTAATCGCATCCCCACTCGTGCGCCAGCTTGACGGGCCGCCAAATTGGCGGCGGCGATCACCAAGCCGCGCCGCGCATCGCGTGTCTCGAGCACCACGGCGCGGCCCACCAGCATCGGTTCCGACGCCAGGACACGTTGGATGGGCCAATTCGGTAGCCAGACGCATAAGATGCGACTCATACGATTATTTTACTCTCGAGAATCAGAGGCGCTGACAAGCGGTGGTGAATCTGGCGCTATACCTCCACCGTCTGGCGACGGTGGCTACGACACGTCTCGACGGGCAACGCGATTTGCCTTAGGATTGAGCGTCGATTCTGGTCGTTCCATTCCTTTTTTGCGAAGCTGGACGTAATGAGTGTAGGTGAGGGATCCGCCACAGATTATAAAACTGCTCGGGGACGCAATTACCCAACAATCCGTCAGTTTACAGTCTTCCTTGAGAATCGTGTCGGTCAGCTGTTGGAAATGGTGCGACGCTTTGAGGGAACGGGTATTCGCATCGTCGCATTATCGATCAACGATTCAGCCGAATGTGCTTTCGTTCGCTTCGTCGTCAGTCATCCGGAGCGTGGTCGCGAAATCCTGGAACGTGCCGGGTTGGCCATGATCGAAAGCGACTTGATTGGTCTGGAATTGCCCGACAACGCTCAGCCACTGCTCCAAATTTGTGTGGCCTTGCTGCAGGCTGAGATCAATATTATTCAGGCGTATCCCCTGATGGTTCGACCGCACGGCGCACCGGCGGTAGCCATCATGGTTGATGATATCGACGGCGCTCTGGATATGTTGGCGCGGCGCGGTTTTCGCATGATCACCGAAGGCGACTTGAGCGACGAGCCGTTGACGTAGGGCGCGACCGAATGAAGATCTGGATCGATGCCGACGCCGCTCCGTTTGAAGTCAAAGAGATTATCTTTCGAGCAGCCCGGCGATTGAACGTCGAAACCATCATGGTCGCCAATCAATCGTTAGCCTTGCCCCTGAACGCCCCCATGGTTTCCTGTATCACCGTCAGCGAAGGGGCCAACATGGCCGACCGCTTCATCGCAAAAAATGCAACGGGCCATGACTTGGTAATCACAGCCGATATTCCGCTGGCCGGTCAACTGGTCGAATCGGCCATTACCGTCATCGATCCACGCGGCGAGATCTACACGGCAGATAACATCGCCGCCCGTTTATCGGTCCGCAACTTTTTCGACGACCTGCGCGGGGCCGGTGAAACACTCCGCGGGAACCGACCCTATTCCGATCGCGACAAACAGGCCTTCGCCAGCGCGTTCGATCGTGCCCTGACCCGCGCTCTCAAGAATTCCGGAAAG
>JADLDX010000347.1 GCA_020846515.1 Pirellulaceae bacterium | reverse complement strand
TGCCTGGTCAATCGCTGTACTGGATGAATAGTCAAGCCGTCGATCGCGCCGCACAGCAAATCGCGGTTCGCGCTTTGCCAGGCATCGATCTGTTTCCCAAGTCCCAAACCAAACGCAGCCAAAATCAAGCGACTGAATATCAGTTCGAGGCCCGGGACGCGTCGAAGATCGATGTTGCGGCCCGGTTTAGTGATATCTGCCTGCTGACATTGTCCCGTTTGCCCCTACCTGCCGAAACCGAAGCTGTGGCCAAGTTCGTCAGCGATCAACGCCAGCGAGGTGCCAGCGAGGGCGAAACGTGGACCAGTGTCTGCAGGTCGCTACTGAGTAGCGCTGATTTTCGACGCCTAAGATGATCTCCATTGATTGGCGTTGTTCGCCAATGATTGCCAACGTTTGCCGATGATTGCCAGCGATCGCTGATACTCCCATGAGCGGCCGCACTGGCAACCGCGTTTGATTTCGCGGCAGAACCAAACCATGCCATCGATCCATCCTTTCAGAGCACAAGATCATGACCTGCAACTTCATTCAGCCGTTAACGACGCGCCGCGCCGCACTGCGTACCGTATCGCTGGGCTTTGGCTGGTTAGCGTTTCAGAATTTGGTGGCTCAATCGCTGGCAGCGGCCGATGCACCTCCCAAACCCGAACCCCACTTTCCACCCACGGCTAAGCGCGTCATTTTTTTGTGTATGCGTGGTGCACCATCGCATGTTGACACCTTCGATTACAAACCCAAGCTCCAACGCGACAGTGGCCAACCTGGTCGGCGTCCTGGTACGAAGCTCCTGGGCTCACCTTGGAAGTTTGCCCAGCATGGCCAATCGGGCCAGTGGATATCGGAATTGTTTCCGGAGGTAGCCCAACACGCCGACCAACTTTGTATGCTGAAATCATTGCACACGGACCTGCCGGCCCACCCACAAGCCTTCTTGCGATTGCACACGGGTACATCGCAATTCGTTCGTCCGTCACTGGGCGCGTGGAGTCTGTATGGGCTTGGATCCGAAAACGAAAACTTGCCAGGCTTTGTTACCATCACGCCTCCCAACGGTTTTGGTGGTGCGCAGAATTATGGCTCGGGGTTCTTGCCCGCCGTTAACCAAGCCACGCGGATTGGCAGTGACAACCGTCCGGTATCCACGGCCACTTTGCCATACCTACAACCGCGGGCTCAACGTGCCCAGCAACAAGCCGATCTGGCTTTGATCGACAGTTTCAATCGCGCGCAACAAGCTCAGCATCCCGATGACGAGGCGATCGAAGGCGTGATCGAAAGTTATGAACTGGCGTTCAAGATGCAATCGGAGTTGCCCGGCGTGTTGAACTTGCAAAGCGAATCCGCCGCGACCCAAAAGCTTTACGGCATTGGCGATCGAACGACCGATGACTTTGGCCGCAAGTGCTTGATGGCTCGTCGCTTGATCGAAGCAGGCGTGCGTTTTGTGGAGATTACCCACGGCAATTGGGATCAGCATTTCAATTTGCAACAGGCTCTTCAAAACAACTGCGACTCAGTGGATAAACCGATTGCTGGCCTCTTGAGCGATCTGCAATCGCGTGGCTTGCTGAAGGATACGCTAGTAGTGTGGTCCGGAGAGTTTGGCCGTACGCCCCATGCACAGGGCGACGACGGTCGCGATCATAACAACGCTGCCTTTACTAGCTGGATGGCTGGTGGCGGTGTCAAAGGTGGCTACGCGCATGGCAGCAGCGACGAATATGGATACGAAGCGGTCGATAATCCAATGTCGATTCATGATCTGCACGCCACCGTGCTGCACTTGCTGGGTATCGACCATAAACGTTTGACCTATCGTTACGCAGGACGCGATTTCCGCTTGACCGATGTTTATGGCAATGTCGCCAAAGAGATCTTGGCGTAGAATGTGCAACCCTGGGCTTTGGTCTGTCAGCGCGGAGCGAACCGCGCGGGCTGAGCATCCAGGTTGCAGGGGCGCACAATCGCGACAGAAGGTCATGGCGTGAGAATTGTCATCATGGGCACGGGACCATTTGCGGTTCCAAGCTGTCGAGCTTTAGTGGAAGCGGGGCACGAAATTGCCGAGGTCGTCGTGCGACCACCGGCAAATAAAAAGGTGGCTCAAGCACCGGTGGAAGCCTGGGCACAATCTGCCGGTCTGCCGCTGTACCAACCCACCAGCATCAATCTACCCGAGTCGCTGGAGCACTTGCGTACGCTAGAACCTGAACTGGTTTTCGTATGCGACTACGGACAAATTCTCTCGCGTGATTGCCTGAGCATTCCCAAACTGGGCGGCATCAACTTACACGGCTCGCTGTTGCCGCGACATCGCGGAGCAGCCCCGGTTCAGTGGACGATCCTGGCCGGTGATACCCAAGCCGGTGTCAGTGTCATACACATGACACCAGGACTGGACGCAGGTCCAGTGCTGTCGCTGCGCAGCACGCCTGTTTTGCGCGATGAACATGCAGGAGAGCTGGAGAAGCGATTGTCAGAGCTGGGAGTCCAAGCCACGCTCGAGGCGGTGGAACTACTCGGTCGATGGGATCGGACCAGTCACATTGGTACTGACCAAGACAAATCGTTGGCCACCAAAGCTCCGCGACTGGCCAAGGGCGA
>JADLDX010000346.1 GCA_020846515.1 Pirellulaceae bacterium | reverse complement strand
TGCTGAAGAATCCTGGGCTTGAGGTCATACCCGTCATTCACAGTGCCGGTAGTGCGTGGCGACTCGCGCGCCGAACCAACCCGTTGGTGCAAGTCGACGTGATGGACCAGACCGCATTGCGAGCGGTATTGCACGGCGCCACACATGTCGTCAACTGCACACGCGGCAGTCGCGGTGTCATGATCAATGGCTTGCAAAGCATTCTCAAAGCTTGCCGCGCCGAAGGTGTCGGCAGACTCGTTCACCTGAGCAGCGTAATGGTCTACGGTGACCCCCCGCATCTGGACAGTCACCATGAAGACGCGCCCACCAATCCGCCGCCTGGCGAAGATAGCTACGGGATGATGAAGCTGGAGCAAGACAAGATGGTGCAAGCTGCGGCGGCAGCGGGTCTCCCCTCGGTGGTGCTTTGCCCGCCAAATATTTCAGGGCCATTCTCGGGCTACATCGCGGGGATCGTGAACGGCCTGCGCCACAAGTCGTTCGCGCTGCTAGATGAAGGCACGGGTCCATGCAACCTCATCGATGTGCGCAACCTCTGCCATGCGATCGAATTGGCGCTGGACGCAGATGGTGCAGCACTGAACGGCAGCCGCATGTTCGTCACCGATGGTGATCAAGTGAGCTGGCGGGAAGTGGTCGCCGAGTTGCTGGAATTGAGCGGAACGGACCATGTTCGGCACATCACAAAAGAGAAATTGCTGCGACTCATCGAGCGAAACCGACCAAGAAAGGCTTCGTCTATCGGAGGCAGTATTCGCCATCTCGTGTCGAGCGATGTGCGAGCCGCATTGCGCAAGGACCCGTTGCTCGCGAAACTCGACCACGCTGCCAGGACTGCCGTGACGAAGCTTGGAAGTGGAATGGAAACCAAGCTACGACTTGGCATCGAAGGCCCGACTCCAGTATCGCGACCAGACCCCTACGCCAAACTGACCGTGGGCCTTTGCGCACAGCAGTTGCGCGAAGTGCGACATCTAAACGAACGCGCCGAGAAGTTGTTGGGATTCAAGCCGCCGGCGACCTTCAAGCAGAGCATGTCGGACTTTCGGGCCTGGTACCAAAAGATGCATGGCATCGACACGTCCTTTTGGACGATTTCGCGGCATCTGTATGAGTAACCAAAATCGGCCTGATGTGTTGCGTGAGGAAACCTCGGCGAAAGACTACGACCTGCTTTACTCCGGTGAGGGCGATGGAAATCCGGGTTACGGCGCGTACGACCGTCCCTATTGGAACTCACACTACTACCCGCTTTACAAGGCGGTTTTCGAAGAGGTTGTGCGCATAGGCGGTCAGAGCCAGCAAATCCTGGAGGTCGGTTGTGGCAGCGGATCATTCGCCCATTTGTTGTTCGACAAGTCCAAATTGATCTATCACGGCTTCGATTTCAGCGAAGTCGCTGTCAGGAAAGCAGGTGCGCGCACTGGTAGACCAGAACAATTTTCTGTCGCCCGCGCCGACGACAACGCACCGATGCAACGGCCATACGACACGATCGTATGCCTCGAAGTTTTAGAGCACATTGAAAGCGACCTACAAGTAGTCGAGGGATGGAAACCAGGCTGCGCCTGCGTTTGCAGCGTGCCAAATTTTGACCAACCGGACCATGTCCGTTTCTTCCGCCACGAGGACGAGGTGCGAAAGCGTTATCAAGGTCTTTTAGAGCTGGATCATGTCCAACGCGTTCCGCGGGCGTTGGTACGGGGGCGCGGATGGCGCGCTTACCTGCGTGCGTTGCGATGGAGTCGCGACAATCCAAAGCAGTTTGCGGCGTTGCTCGGTTACAAAACCTTCGAGAACCTCGCCGGCTGGATCATTTTCTCGGGACATCGACGGGGCTGACCAGACCGCGTACCTAAAGATCCTATGCCAGCGGCTGAAGACGTCTTGAAAGCAATGAAGTGCGCTTTAGCCGCAGGGCTGGCTCTTCGATCACCACCCACGAGGCGATCGAAAGAATATATGTGATCAATAGCACCACCGCGAGCACAGTAGTGGTGCCTCGGTAGCCCAGTTCGAACGCAAAATTTGCAACGATCATGTGGTAGACATAAGTTCCATAAGAGATGTCGTTGCCCCTGAGTATTTGCTCAGAGAGATTCCCTCTGGTGAACGCAATAGACACCACCGCTATCGCCAGAATCGTCATTGAAAGGATGTTGGGCGTATTGGTTCCGACCGGCACATTAAAGGCGTGAAGCAGCACCCATGAAACTGCGATATAGAACGTCAGCCATAGCAAGCCTCTTCCGGTCAGGATGTCCTTTACAAAATCAAAATTGCACTGGAGGATGATCCCCAGCATGAACATGTAGAGATACGGCAACAGACTCACCTTGACCAACAGCGCCAAGTTCTCGCTGAACACCAACAGGCCAAGTACGTGCGACTGCCAAAGCCAGGATATGGCAAACAACAGGCCAGTCGCCACGATCAGACGTCCATTCTGAATTCTTGCTGCCCCCCCCCCGCGCAAAAGCACCACCATTGGCAATGTGACGTAAAACTGCAGTTCAACTGGAATGGTCCAAAGACTTCCATTCAAATGGCCAACGCCGTAATTCGCCTTCAAAAGGAATGGGTTGTAATACTGAGCGAAGGTCACTTGTGCAGCGAGCCATTTCGAGACGATATAGGTTGCGCTGTCACCACTTAATTCGATCGCTCGCCATATTCTGTCGCCAAAAAAAACAATTGCCAGCAAAGTCACGAGCGTAGATGCCCACAAGCCAGGGTAAATTCTGAGAAACCTATTGATCGCGTAACTGCGCAGATCAGGGTTGCGGTCCAGTGATGCTGAAATGAGAAACCCGCTGATCACAAAAAATATTGGCACTCCAGGAAAATACTCAAGCGTATTCCGCAGTCCGAGCAGAACACCAGTCAACTCCACTTGCAGGTTATTTGCGACATGGAGGTAAGCAACCTGACTCGCAGCGAAAAGCCGTAGCAGGTCAAAATTATTACGCCGCATATCAACATAACCAGGCGCGTTCGATGTCATATTCTTCCGCTTGGCTTTATCAGACTGACCGACCTTTCATTTTCACCCACATCAAAACCAGTTCCTCGCGAAGCGGATGATTGAAAATGATAATCCCCAACACGAACCCAGTCAGGCCACCCGCAATGCCGAGTGCGAGGGGTGGCACGAAATACACTGGATATGGGCCATACATCCATAATGCCAGTGCCGGCGCAATGGCTGACAACAATGCGACCGAGGCGCTCCGGCCCAAAGTCTCAAACAAGGCAGGCAAAGTGAAACCAATAAGTTTCGAAGTCGCCCGCAGAGATAGACCAGCCCCCGCTGCCGCAGCAACTATCATGGCAATGCCCAATGGCAAAAGACCTTGTGAGGCACCCAGCGCCACGAACGCTATGCTCTGCATCGTGCTCAAAACAGTTACGCGGGCCATCGTTGCAACCGCGCCAATTGACAGCAGCGCATTACCACACAAAGCGGCAGGCACAGCAAAAATCATGGCGGCCGCCAACAGACGGGCTAAATCGACGGCCTGGCCCCATTGATCCCCGTACAAGAGGCGGACGATCGGATGCGCCAGAAAAATGATGGCCATACAAAATGACCATCCGAAGGCGGTTATATAAGACGTAGCCTTCAAAAAGGGGGCAACCAGTCCGCCTCGCTCACGCGATTGTTTGGCAAACCACGGGAGGCATACGGCACCCACTGCATCGACAAACAGCCGATAGAACATTTGCACCAGACCGTTGGAGCGTGAAAACAGGCCTGCAGCGGTGAGACTTTGCAGTTTGCCTAGTAACAACTCTGGCGCGCCGTTTGCGATGACGTTAACGATGGAACTGGCTGTGAGTTTTGAGCCAAACGTCAATACGCGCCTGATTTCTCTCACACCGGGCATCCAGGGAAACGTCTTGGGCCGGTAATAAACTGCTATCAGTGCATTGACCACAGTTGAGCTAAGCGCCCCGAACGCGAGGCTGATCGGACCATAGTTTTTCCATGCAAGCCAAGTTGAAACCAGCGCGCCCATGAGGCTGGCTGAAAAGCGCATCAACGCGACGCTATCAAACCGCATTTCGCGCATGAGCCATGCATAGGTAAGCGACCCAAATGGGTTGATGGCATAGTTCAGAGCAACCACGAGCATGATGTCGCGCATGCGGGACTCCTTGTAGAACACCGACACGGGATAACTGGCCAGCAGCACCAGGCACGCCAAGCCCAAACCCAAGCCCAACTGCACAGCCCATACGGCTCGGATGCGCTCCGTGGTCAGCTCTTTCTCTTGCAACAAGTACATTCCTGCGCCCATATCACGTACGGTGGATACAAGCATCAACAACACCATGGTGACTGAAAAAACACCGATTTCGGCCGGAGTCAGTAGCCGTGCAATGACCATGGACGACACGACGGAAATCACCAGGCCCGCATAGCGATCCAGAAACGAAAAGACCAGTGACTTGCGTGCGGACATGGCGATCAGCCCCTGCCAATCGGATTTGCATTCGCGCCAACCGTTTGCCTCAATAACATCACCAACTCCTTAGACCGCTCGCGCCGGGAGGCCGCTTGCACTGCCGATGCATTCGGCAACGCCGCTTTGCCATCGCGCCACGCACGCACAACCACCGGCAACAATAGGGCGATCTCATCAACTTCGTTCAGCCGCGCGATATCGTGCAACTCCGCTTGCCGCAGGACACCAGCAGTGTCGCCGGCCGGATCGGTCAAACCCAAAATGGGTTTGCCAGCGCGCAAGTATTCGTAAATCTTGGCTGGAATCTGAGCATTGCATCCGCTGGACTGCATGACCAACAGCGCATCGACAGCCAGCATCTCCGCTAACGCGTCGCGGTAGGAGATTGCCGGGCAGAGTTCGATGAAGTCCGACACATTGTGGACTTGGGCCAGACTTCGTATCTGGTCGTCATGTACCGAAGCGCGGAATCGAATGCACAACTCATCAGGCCGCAAAGTGCCAGACTTGCTTAGCTGGCCCAAGGCCATGAACAGTTGAGTCGGATCACGCTCGCCCGGATAGACGATGCCGCTGTGTAACAAGGTCAGCCGCCGCATCCCAGACGCAGACGGACTATCGATGGAAGGAGACGCCACGACCGAGGCAAAACTTTCTTCGTCATACCCGTTCTCCAGCACAACCATCCGATTGGCTGCGGCCGGGTACCGATTTTGATAGATACGTGCGGCACCCGGCGTTGTAAATACGCAGTACTGCGCGTGCGCTGCCGCATCCGCCTCGATGCCCAGGTAACTCTGCCAAGTGAGCGGGTCGGCCGGAAACGTATGCCTCATGCTTGGATCATCGTCGCCAGACTCCTGCGCCATCGGATCACGAAAATCTGCGACCCACGGTATGCCCGTTTTGTGGTGCAACTTTGATGCAATCACATGCGCGGTGGCGATCGGGTAGGTTGACCAGATCACGTCTGGCTTGAACTCGTCAATCAGTTGGAGGCCTTGGCGAACCGCGTCAAACTTCCAACTGATCCAGCGGTCCGGCCGCGCCATCCAACCGAGGTAGCGGCCGGCAACCTGCAAGTGGCGTGCGGTGTCGAGCGCAAAAGCCCGCCGCACAACCGTACTCGCCGGAACTTCGGGTAGCAGGTCATCGCTGGTTCTCTCATATGAGCGCGCGTCTGCACTCAGCACCAGGGGTAGCCATCCCATAGACGGTAAATGTTGCACGAACCGCAACGTGCGCTGTATGCCGCTGCTACCCGCCAGCGGCGGGAAGTGGTAGGCGATCATCAACACCTTCTTCACGCATGCTCCATATTCTTGTAGTGCGCTGCCATGCGCTGGGCCAAGCGTTCGGAGGCGATCCCAACAACAATGGCGCCACAGCCCGACATGCCAAGTCGATTGGCAGCGCTTTCGCCAAAGTACGGATGTTCTCTTCGATACACTGTCTGGTAGTTCCTGTTCATTGTCATCTCATGCCTTCAATTCAACCGCCCAGCCTGCCGCACCAAGTGTCTGCGCATATCACTCGGCGTCGATTGCTGCAAGGGGTAGGCGGAACTGGCTTGCTAGGACTTACAGGCCGCAGCCACGCGCAAGTCACGATTAGAGTCGGCCCCGATTTTCCCATCCAGACAATCGCGGCAGCGGCTTCACTAGCAAAAGACGGCGCCGTTATTGAGGTGCAAGCGGGCGATTATCGCGGTGACGTGGCGGTCTGGACCAGGAACGATGTCACCGTTCGCGCTGTTGGCGGCCGCGTGCGACTCATGGCCGACGGCGCAGCGGCAGAAGGCAAGGCCATCTGGGTAACACGAGGCGAACGCATGACGGTGGAAGGCTTCGATTTCTCACGTGCTCGGGTACCTGACAGGAATGGAGCCGGTATCCGATTGGAAAAGGGCTCGCTAACCGTTCGTGACTGCACGTTCACCGACAACGAGAATGGCCTGCTCACCAGCAACAACCCGCAGATAGTACTGGTCATCTTTAACAGCGAATTTGGCCGCAATGGCCATGGTGACGGTCAAAGCCACAACTTGTACATAGGCGCGATTGCCAGCTTGTCGATGTCAGGCTGTTACTCGCACCATGCAAAGGTAGGACACCTGCTCAAGAGTCGGGCAGCCATCAATGACATTCGGTATAACCGTTTGACCGATGAATCAGGAGGGCGTGCAAGTTATGAACTGGAATTCGCAAATGGCGGCGTAGCCTATGTGGTAGGCAATATCCTTGAACAAGGGTCGCAAACCGAGAACCCGCACATAGTCTCATATGGAGCAGAGGGCTACACGCAGCCGGTAAACGAGCTTTACATGGTAAACAACACGTTGGTCGACAATCGACCACGCGGCGGTGTGTTCTTGCGCATCAAGTCTGGCGCGGCGCGGGTCAAGGCGGTCAACAACCTGCTGGTCGGAACAGGTACGCTGGAGTCAGCCGGAGTGGGCAATTACGACAACAATTTCACGGTGGACTGGGATCAGTTCGTGTTCGCTGCGCGTGACGACTATCGGCTTCGTAGAAGTTCCCCCCTGCTGGGCAAGGCTATAGACGCGGGCATGGCTGACGGACACTCCTTGATGCCTGACAGGGAGTACCGTCATCTGCGCAGTACGGCGCGAATACAGATGCCAGCGCATCATCCAGGCGCGCTGCAAAGCGTTGGTTAGAACTTCTTATTCTTGAATTACCGGCAGCATGATTGATCAGAATCCGTCCTTGACGCTCGGCGCGCCCCGATTTGCCGATGCGCGTCTATCGAGGCTGGCAGCAGAAGCGGGCTCCATAGCCGCCTGGCGAGAGGCGTTGGCCTTGCAGGGTGCCCTGGCATTGGGTGGCATCACTGGCGACTTCGCGGTCGGGTTACATGAGACCAATGGGCGCGTGTTTTTGGCCGTGGACCGCTTTGCGGTTCGTACGCTGTGTTATCGCGTGCAAGATGGGCAACTGCGATTTGCGGCACGCGCCGACGAGCTGGCCGATCAGACTGCAACGATCGATCCGCAGGCGATTTTCGACTACCTGTACTTTCATGCCATCCCCTCGCCGCGAACGATCTTTGAAGGAGTATTGCGGCTACCACCCGGGCACTACGCACTGTTCGAGAACGGCCAACTTACCGTTGCGCCCTATTGGACGCCAGCGTTCGACGAGCAGCGGCAGCCATCTTTCAATGCGTTGAAAGATGAGTTCCGACAACTGCTGCGCGACGCAGTCACCGCCCAGCTTGACGGTACCAAGCCCGCCTGCTTTTTGAGCGGCGGCACTGACAGCTCTACTGTCTCGGGCATGGCCACACTGGCCACTGGACAAACCATATCCACCTATTCGATCGGCTTCGATGCGCAGGGTTATGACGAGATGGAATTCGCGCGACTGACCGCGAAGCACTTCAAAACAGACCACCATGAGTATTACGTCACACCTGCTGACCTGGTGCAGAGCATCCCGGCTGTTGCGGCGCATTTTGATCAGCCATTCGGCAACTCATCCGCCCTGCCTTCCTATTACTGCGCCAAGATGGCGCGTGAGGACGGCGTCAGCAAGGTTCTGGCGGGCGACGGTGGCGACGAGTTGTTCGGCGGCAATACGCGCTACGCCAAACAACGGGTGTTCGGCTGGTACGACCATGCGCCCGCTTGGCTGCAAAAAGGGTTGTTGGAGCCGGTGCTGGGCAACCGGGCCGCATCGACGATGGCGCTGACGCGCAAAGCAGGCAGCTATGTCGAACAAGCGCGAGTGCCCATGCCCGACAGGCTGCAGATGTACAACCTGATCATGCGTCTTGACCCGGGCGAAGTGTTGACGCCCGCCATGCTGGCACGCATCGACACCACGCTGCCGCTGCAATTGCAACGCGATGTCTGGCAGGCCACACCTGATTGCAGCGCAATCAATCATCAACTGGCGTTTGACTGGCGCTTTACCCTGGCCGAAAGCGACCTGCCCAAGGTGCTGGGTGCTACCAGCCATGCGGGCTTGGCTGTGGGGTTCCCGATGCTCGACGACCGGCTCTTGGCGTTTTCACTCAAGCTCCCAGCTGAATACAAGCTCAAAGGCTTGCAGTTACGCTGGTTTTTCAAAGAAGCGCTGCGCGATTTCTTGCCAGCGGAGACGATCCGCAAGAAGAAGCAGGGGTTTGGCCTGCCGTTTGGTGTGTGGGCGAACACCACACCGACGCTCAAGACACTGGCCACGGAATCGCTTCATAGCCTGGCAACACGCGGCGTAGTCAGAGCAGATTTTATCGACAGCTTGCTGAACCATCGGCTCGCCGAGCACCCAGGCTATTTTGGCGAAATGGTGTGGATACTGATGATGCTGGAGCAGTGGCTGCAAGGCCACGCGCCTGGGTTTAATATTGCAAGCGACTTGTAACCTCTCAACACGTCGATTCAAAAGATCGACACTTGCCACCCATGCAAATTCGCCGACTTCGTATACTCGCGACCATCGGAATTGGTGCAATAACTCTCGTGATGTGGTATCCCAAGCGGATTTTGTTTGGCATTGATCTAAGCGACCGACAACTGCAGGCCGCGACCTTCGGTCTATGCATGTTCAGAAGTGGTCCGGCAAATCTGAACAGCGGGATAAGTGGAAACTCAGCCTATTTTGAAATGCTGGGCGCAAGCCCGGTGCAAAGGAGTTTTCACCATGAAGTTGAAGAAGAAAGCCAATGTGGCCAG
>JADLDX010000345.1 GCA_020846515.1 Pirellulaceae bacterium | reverse complement strand
CTTGAGAAAAAGAAATCGCTCAAATTTGATCCACTCAAAGACATAAAGTGCTATGAAGACTTGAAAAAGTTTCCAACTTTTGAAGATGAGTGGCTGCGCGGCGGTCCGGTTCGCCGCTGGCTGCCGAAGGGTTTGGAAGGTCAAGCCGCGTATGTCTTCGAAACTGGTGGTACCACGGGCATTCCGAAGAGTCGTGTAGTCGTCGACGACTTTCGCATTGATTACGAGATGTTCAGTCACACCTTGCCCGACCAATACTTTCCGCGCGGATCGAATTGGTTAATGCTTGGACCATCCGGACCGCGCCGATTGCGTTTGGCAGTAGAACACTTGTGTCAGTTTCGGGGCGGTATCTGCTTCTGCATCGACCTCGATCCACGCTGGGTCGTCAAGTTGATTAAGAAGGGCTGGATGGAACACCTGGAAGAGTACAAGAAGCACTGTATTGATCAGGCGATCACCATTCTGACTGCCGGTCACGATATCAAGTGCATGTTCGCCACGCCCAAGTTGCTGGAAGCACTCGCCTACGGCTTGGCGGAAAAGGGCACGTCGATTCAGGAGTGCGGGGTAACAGGTATTTTCTCAGGGGGCACTGAATTCACGCCTCAATGGACGCGTTTCTGCGTTGAAGAACTGCTGGGTGGCCCGCCTGAAGAGAGTGGCGTATATATGACGCCCACCTATGGCAACACGTTGATGGGTTTGGCCTGTAGCAAACCGGTGACCGCCGAAGAAGACTACAAAATCTCGTATTACGCGCCGCAACCGCGAGCCTGCGTTGAGATCGTTGACTTTAACGACGATGCAAAAGTTGTTGGCTACGGCGAAACCGGTCGCGTCAAACTGACCACGATGACCAAAGAGTTCTTCGTACCGGGATTCCTGGAGCGCGATGAAGGCGAACGCGAACGGCCCTTCATGAAGTATCCATGGGACGGTGTCAGCGGTGTTCGTCCGTATCACGTATTCGCCGCCACCACGACCGTTGGCGTATACTAAACGCAACCCTTCGCCGGCCACGCACTTGTTCGCGATGGCGACCCGCTGCTCTAAACGCTGCGGGTCGTCGCTTAGACAAATTAATGGCCGGCATATGGTGAATGTCCCTTATTGGCAGGCACCAGTTTGCTGACACTTATTGAATATCAACGCTTGATCTGGCAACGATCGGCTCGGTGGCCGGTCTAAACGACGACCAGATCAACTAACCGTAACAAAATAGTCTCGTTTTCAATCGTGTGGAGATATTAGCGTGCTAACGATTCCTGCATTGCGTTGGGGCAAGCCGTACAAATCGCTTGAGACGCAAGACATCTATCACTTCGATACCGGCGAACCGATTGCCAAGCTGTCCACGGTCAATGGCGGCATGCTGCAGTTGGACATGCGTAAAGCGTCCGGAGCGCGCGCGGCGTTGAAACAGCTATCCACTACGGAATTGATCGAACGCTGCAAGCGAGCCGGTCAGTTGTTCGAGACATCGACGCTGGCGATCGGTGATGCGTCTCAAACAGTCGAAGACTTCATTCATCAACAGTCGGCCAGCACGGGGTTGCCCGAGCACATGTGCCGCTTGAACATGAAGAAGAATGCCTTTGTGCTAGCCAACATCGACAAGATTCTCGATGCGCTCACCCGCGGCTTGGATCTGGACATCCTTTCGCGAGGGTATGGAGAAGAAGGTCGCAACGTCACGGTCAGTTACCAATGTCAGACGCCATTTTTAGGCGCAGTGCTACCGAACAATTCGCCCGGCGTGCATACGCTATGGTTGCCTGCCGTGGCTTTACAGATCGGTTTGCTGCTCAAGCCTGGTTCGCAAGAACCGTGGACACCGTATCGCATGGTCTCCGCCTTTATCGAAGCCGGCTTGCCGCCTGAAGCCTTCGGGTTGTATCCAGGTGGTCACGATGTCGGGCAAGCGCTCTTAACGCGCAGTCCGCGTTCGATGATCTTCGGTAGCGCACAAACCGTGCAGCAGTATCATGGCAATCCGCGCGTTCAGGCGCACGGTCCTGGCTTTAGCAAGATCTTGATCGGTGATGACGTCGTCGATCGCTGGGAAGATTTCCTGGACATGATGGTAGAAAGTGTCTACTCCAATAGTGGACGAAGCTGCGTCAATTGCTCGGGTATTTGGGCCTCACGGCACACCGAAGCCATCGCCGCTGCCTTGGCAGAACGTTTGGGTGGTATCGATGTGTTGCCACCCACCGATCCCAACGCTGGTCTGGCTGCATTCACCAACGCTGCCATGGCCACGGGCACTTGGGCTATGGTCGAAAAGGATTTGGCAGAAGCCGGCGTAACCGATTGCACGGCCGGCTTTGGTCCGCGTTTGGTCGAGAAGGAACGCTGCGCCTACCTGCGTCCCGTCATCGCGCATGTCGATTCGGCCGACCGTGAGATCGCCAAGAAAGAGTACATGTTCCCATTCTGCCCAGTCGTTCGCTGCGCTCAGAAGGACATGCTATCCAAGATTGGCAGCACCTTGGTATGTACCGTACTTACGGAAGATGAAGCCTGGATCGGCCAATTGACCGACTCGGTCGATATCGATCGCCTGAACGTTGGCCCCATCGCTACGAACCGATTAAATTGGTTGCAGCCGCATGAAGGCAACTTGATTGACTTCTTATTCCGCTCTCGAGCCTACCAAATAGCGCCAATGCCAGTGCCTGTTTGAGGAAAAAGTCGACAATTGGGAGGGCACACT
>JADLDX010000344.1 GCA_020846515.1 Pirellulaceae bacterium | reverse complement strand
TCCAGCGGAAAATCTGCTAGCGATCCGAAACACCGCCGGCGATCGTTTGACGCCACGTTTGGCAGGTACGGATCGCGACATTTTCAATTTCCGCTTGCAATTGGGCGCGCAAGTTATCGCCGTGGTGCCGCAACCAGTCGATCGCAATCCTGACGGTTCGCTGGCTCCACAACTGGATACCATTCGCGTCTATTTCAACGACGATGATCTAAGTCCAGTTTCAGCTACCAATCCTAACTTCTATCAGTTGATATACACCAGCGATTCCGTTCAGCCGAACGATGACGTTCGATTCGTGCCTTCGTCGGTAACCTATGATCCCGTTACCGATATGGCTACGCTTAAATTTGCAAGCCGCATCGATCAATTGGCTGGGCCAGGTAGCTATCGGCTGCGCGTCGGGACTAGCGAAGTTGTGAACTCCGTCACCAATGCGCCGATTGTGCCTTTGGTTAGCCCAGCGGATCCGTCCAACTTTTTCAGCAGTGCGACCGACATCGGTACTTCCCTGGCGACCGGTTCCGTCAAGATCAATGAGCGCTTGGTTGATTTGAATGGCCTGCCTCTGGATTTCATGGGCAGCGACCTGGATCCAGGCAATCGAGATATCAACAATACGTTGTTTGATAAAGAAGACAATCACATCGGCAACGGTGCTGATAGCGACAATGGCATTGCCGCACGCACCTATTCGTTTTCGTTGAACGTCAGTTACGGCAACGACGCACAAGGTCGTCCGGTGTTTACGTCGATCACTCCGGATCAGATTCAGCGAGTGCGTGAGGTCTTCGAATTCTTCTCGGCCCAGTTGGGTATCGATTTCACGGAAGTTCAAAGTGGACCAGCTGATTATACAGTGGTCGTTGGTGACCTGTGGCCTAACGGTGTTGTCAGCCGCCCTGGTGGCGAAGCTGGCGTAGCCAGCCCTAGTTTGGCCATTATGGACGGTGCGGAGAATTGGGATAATGCCTTTGGTTCTGGTTTTTTCACCACAGCCATGCACGAAATTGGACACATGCTAGGGCTAGGGCACACTTATGATTTGCCGCCCGGCACGATCATGGGTGACTACGGCAATGTCGCCACCGATGGCACACCTGGTCCCCTGGCGCTAGTTGCCAATCAGTTCCCTGGCAACAATGACGTTATTCATGGCCAGTTTATCTACCGCCCCGATAACCGAGACGTTGATCTGTATCGTTTCTCCGTCGGTGCCGGACAGACTAAAACGCTGCGCGCGGAAACGATCGCCGAGCGGCTGGCCGACAGCAGCAATGCTGACACGGTGCTGACACTCTATCGATCGACTGGTACATCGCTGACGGTTGTCGCTACGAACAACGACTACTTCAGCAGCGATTCATTTTTAACATTGGATCTTGACGGCGGTGTTGCAGGTACGACTTACTTCCTGGCTGTAACGTCTTCAGGGAACCAAGACTTCGACCCGTCTGTACCAGGTAGTGGCTCCGGTGGCTTCAGCGCTGGCAATTACCAGTTAGTTGTCGAATTGGTCGACAAAGCCGCGGGCAGTTTAGTTGATGTCGATGGTATCGCCTTGGATGGCGACGGCGATGGAATCGCCGGCGGAAACTTTAACTTCTGGTTCCGCACGGCCGCTCCGGTCGGACTGGCTGCACCGGGCCAACCACGCACGGTTTACGTCGACAAGGGCTTTACGGGAGCACCGAACGGATCACCAGCCGCGCCATTTAACTCCTTGACATCCGCAGCCGCCTCTCTTGTTAGCGGTGACATCCTGCGCGTCGTAGGTAGCGTTGGATTCGATGGAAACGTTAGCACTTCAGGTGACAATCCGGCGTATGAAATCGGTCGCGGCGGACCGGGTAATGCCATCCTCTCCGATGGCCTTAGCTTCCAAGTCCCGCAAGGCGTGACGATGATGATCGATGCCGGAGCGATCTTTAAGCTGCGCGGCAGCCGAGTATCGGCCGGTAGTATCGCCAGCAGCAACGACGCCAGTTTCAGCGCTTTGCAAGTACTGGGTACACCAACCCAGCCAGTCTTCTTCACCAGCTATGACGACCAATCACTGGGTGTTGATACCAATCCGATCACCACCACGCCTCAAGCCGGCGACTGGGCTGGTATCGAAATGCACAATGGTGTCGACCGTGCTCAAGGTCGCGGCGACTACGAACGTCGCGGCATTTTCCTGAACTACATTGGTCATGCCGATATTCGCTTTGGTGGCGGTCAGGTCACGGTGGCTACGCCCAGCCCGTCGATCAATCCGATTTATATGAGCGAAAGTCGCCCGACGCTGTTGTATAACCGGATTTCTCGCAGCGCCGATGCAGCCGTTTCCGCCGATCCGGACAGCTTTGAAGAAACTCGCTTCACCGAACCTCGGTATCAGCTACCGCGTTTCGCTGGCGACACAGGCTATCGACCTGACTACGGTCGCGTTGGCCCCGATATACGTGGCAATATTCTGTTGAACAACTCCGTCAACGGCATCTTCGTTCGCGTCCCAACTGCTCCTGGTCAAGAACTGACCAGTCTGAACGTGGCGGCGCGTTTTGACGACAATGACATCGTTCACGTATTTGGTGAAAACCTGATCGTCGGCGGTACGCCCGGTGGAGCGATCACCGAACGAGTCGCGCCCAATGTTTCCCTACTGCAAGGTACTGCTGGAACTGGCGGCACTTTGATTCCTGGAAATCATCTGTACAAGATGACGTTCGTCGATCGCTTTGGCAGCGAAGGTTTGCCAAGCGCTGCCGTCACGCTGGTGGTTCCGGCTGCCAGTTCGTCGCTCACGATTAATAACCTACCACCAGCTACTGGTGATTTTGTGGGCCGTCGCATTTGGCGATTATCGCCCGGCGACACCACCTACAAACTGGTCGCCGAAATCGATCGCAGCGCTTCGGCGTACGTGGATCGCGGAGCGTTGGCCGGCGTCGACGGTGGTTTGTTGAACGCGACCAGCCAGCAGCGTGGTCGATTGGATGCTCGTCTGTCCATCGATCCCGGCATCATCATTAAATCACTGGGTTCACGTATCGAAGCTGGCGTCAGTGCACAGATTATTGCTGAAGGTACGCCGGCAGCACCGGTAATCTTTACCAGTAAACTGGATGACCGCTACGGCGCCGGTGGTACGTTTGATACCAATAATGACCTGGCAGCGACCACACAAGGTGCTGGTAACTGGGGCGGTTTGGTGGCCAGGCACTTGTCGAGCATGAGCATCGATAATGCTCTGATTGCCTTCGGTGGAGGTATCACCAGCGTGCCCGGTGGTTTCGCGGGCTTTAACGCGGTCGAATTCCAACAAGCCGAAGGTCGCCTGGCCAACTCGGTCATTGAACTCAATGCCAGTGGTGTTGGCGGCAACCTCTCAGCAACTCGTGGTGGACGAGGCTCCAATTCGGCAGCCGCCATTTTCGTCGATAGCAGCCAGCCGATCATCATCGACAATATCATTCGAACGAATTTGGCCGGTGCCATTAGCATCGATGCCGATTCGATGAAATCGTTCAGCAAGCAGGACAGCGGTCGTCAAACCGGCGCGATTGACTTGCGACCGGGGGCACTTGGGAACATGGGGCCATTGGTGCGCGGCAACCGACTGGCCGGTAATTCCCTGAACGGTATGGAAGTTCGCGGCGGCACGCTAACAACCGAAACCGTTTGGGATGACACGGACATCGTCCATATTCTGCGCTCCGAAATAGTTATCCCCAACCATCATCATATCGGCGGTGTGCGGTTGGTCAGCCGTGTAGACGAGAGCCTGGTAGTGAAGTTGGAAGGTGCCAACGCTGGTTTCACCGCCAGTGGTCGCGCGCTGGATATCCCAGATCGCATCGGTGGAGCCATTCAAATCCAAGGTGCTCCAGGGTTCCCAGTCGTATTGACCAGTTTGCGTGATGACAGTGTCGGCGCTGGTTTTGATCCCACAGGTTTGCCGCAGTTTGACACCAACGGTAATTCAGCTGGTAATGCGCCCGCACCAGGTAACTGGCGAAGTATTCGTTTGGAACCTTTGTCGCACGATCGTAACGTGGCTAATTTGCCCGAATTGGAAAGCGACCAAATTCAGGATCGTGGTACCAATGACGAACCAGTAGCCGCTCAAGCGTTAGGCGGACTTGCCTCAGGTATCACCTTCGGTGATGAGAATCTGCGACTGGGCTTTACGGTCAATGGTGCCGTGGCTTCTCCTCAAGATCTGGACGTCTACAGTTTTGTAGGCACTGCCGGCACTCAGATTTGGATCGACATCGATCGCACGGCCGCTACGCTCGATTCCGTGGTCGAATTGATCACCGAGAGCGGTGCTATTGTGGCGCAGAGCAATGATTCATTGCTCGAGTCCATCGCGGCCACGACGAATACTCCTAGCAGTTTGTTTCAGAGCAGTAACACTTCGTTGATTG
>JADLDX010000343.1 GCA_020846515.1 Pirellulaceae bacterium | reverse complement strand
ACGTGCAGCTCATCGTGAACGTGCTTGGCGATCGGGCGCGGCGCGAAGTTCCCTACGATCTCCATACCTAGCGGCGGCGTGATGTTACTCGTGGCCGCGCCCGCTCTGAAGACAGGCTTGTCCTGCGCCGAGGCCGTGATGGAAAGAAGAGCGAAGCAGAGGATGAGAGGTGTTTTCATGGGAGGGTTTCGCAAGTGGCTTTTTGAGAATCCTGGCGATTGCTTGTAACGTGACCGCTAACGCAGTACATTTGAGCCGATTCCAATTCCAAAAGCCAACGTTTTCTTGTCAAGGTATACTTTACCGGCGAATGGAGTTTTAATAATGCCTAAGATCTCATCGATAACGACTCGCTGCATGGCCACGGCGATGTTTCTGGCGAGTTGGTCGCTCGCAGTGCCAGTGGGTCGTGCCAGCGAGTTGTACGTCGGTGCGACCACGGTCAGCATTACGCCCGATCTTCCGGTGGCGTTGTCGGGACAGATGTATCTACGGATCTCGCAGAAGGTCGAAAGCCCCGTGACCGCCACGGCCTTGGCCATCGAAACGCGACAAGGGAACGAGTCGCTCGAACAAGCCATCATGGTTTCGTGTGATCTAGTCGCCATTCGCGAGGGAGTGCTGGAAAAAGTTCGCGAGCGACTGAAGCCTAAGTTGCCGGGCTTCGACGTCAACAAACTGTTTCTAAGTGCCACACACACGCACACGGCTCCCGAAATGACTGAGGGGCGATATGACCTTCCCAAGGATGGCGTGATGCAACCGGCAGCGTACGTTGAGTTCCTGGCCGACCAGGTAGCCACTGCTGCCGCCAATGCCTGGAACACGCGGGCCGTGGGCGGCGTAGGCTGGGGGCTGGGGCATGCTGTCGTGGCGCACAACCGCCGAGTCCTTTACGACGGCGACCGCGCCCAAATGTATGGCAATAGCAACCAGGCTACATTCCGTGGCATCGAAGGTTACGAAGACCACGGCGTCGAGGTCTTGTTCTTCTGGGACGCTGAGGGCCAACTTGTCGCCACCGCCATCAATGTGGCGTGTCCGTCGCAGGAGGTCGAAAGCCGCTCAGCCGTCAACGCTGATTTCTGGCATGAGGTCCGCGAGAAGTTGCGCGAGAAGCAGGGCGAGAAGCTGCACATTCTGGGTTGGACCGGTGCCGCTGGCGATCAATCACCACGGCCCATGTACCGAAAACTCGCCGAAGACCGCATGCGAGAACTCCGCGGACTGACGAAACTCGAAGAGCATGCTCGGCGGATTGTGCAAGCTTGGGAAGAAGCTTACGAAGGGGCAAAGCAAGAAATTCATCGCGATGTCCCTTTCACCCATCTGGTGAAGCAGATCGAATTGCCACGCCGCATCGTTACCCACGAAGAGTCGCTGGCCGCGCAGATCAAGGCCGACGAATTGTCGAAGGATCCGACGCAGTCTCCACGAATGCGCTGGCACCTGAAGGTGGTCGAGCGCTTCAAGCGGCAGCAGGCGGGCGAAGAGCTCCCCTACGACATGGAATTGCACGCGATTCGGTTAGGCGACATCGCCATTGCGACCAACCCATTCGAGCTGTTCACCGATTACGGAGTTCGCATAAAAGCCCGCTGTCCCGCCCTGCAAACGTTCGTGATTCAGCTCGCCGGTCCAGGCAGTTACCTGCCCAGCGAACGTGCGGTCCGCGGCGGCAGCTACAGCGCCATTGTTGAAAGCAGCCAAGTCGGCCCCGACGGGGGCCAGGTGCTGGTCGACAAAACGATTGAATACCTGACTAGCCTCTGGAAGGAGGCAGCTCGATAGACTCAATAGCCGGTCCGGTCTGTTCGGATTTCAAGAAAGACATGCATCGGACGGCTCACATGGGAACGGGCCTCTGCGTCAGAAAAATACTTTACATGTCAACTATTGCGGCATAAAGTCAGCATCGCACGTGGCTCAAGTTCATTGTTCGCGCTAAGAATGAATCGGACCTGGTGCGGGGCTATCCCGACTTTCGGCACGGCCTGATGACCTTAGGCGTCAAGGAATGAACGGTCCAGCCGGGCTATGATAATACAGGTCGCCGCGGCCAATGTTCCGAAAAGAAGCGGTGCCCAGTCTGTCAAAGCCATGCAAATTGCTATAAGCGACCAAGCCAAGCCAACCCATCGGTAGCCGGACCAGAAGTTACCACTCTTCGCAAAGAATACCAGCGAAGAAAGCGCAGCCCAAAACGGATAAAAGAACTCAAGCAAGCGATCAACGTCCGGTTGACAAAGAATGTGTAGAGCTATGGCTCCACTGCCGGTGGCACAAAGATGTCCAGCCCATATGGACCACAGCCCACGATGGGCTTGGCGAGCTCCCTGGCCCGTGCGCTTGTTGGTTAAAAAGGTAGCAAACAGCGGCGCGTACCCAGCAAACACGACCAGCCAAATCCAATACTCAGCCGCTTTCATCGCAACCAGTAATTGCACTAACAAACCGCTGAAGAAAAGAACCGGAGCTACTACGACGCAAAGCAGTTTTCGGAGCTTTGGAAAGTGCCGATTCCAGCGAGGACCGTCGAGCCACTGGGTCAACTCTTCAGCTAAATCACCAGCCGTCGATAGCCGCGATTCCGGCTCAGCCGCGACACATCGCCCAATGATACGGAGCAGTGCCGGCGGAATCTCTCGGT
>JADLDX010000342.1 GCA_020846515.1 Pirellulaceae bacterium | reverse complement strand
TTTGGCACAAGCCGGGATACCTTCCGCAACACTGCCACTTGAAAAAGATCCGACCAATGATGATGAGCGAACGCAATATATGCGCGCTACCTACCCGTGGGTCCAGGAATGGCGCTCGCCGATCTTGCTCGCCTTTGGTGGTGTAATGGGTATTGGTGGAGTGATCCCCAAGAGCCGTGCCAATATTTATTACGAATACCACTGCGATCAGTACTCGAAGGAGATCTGTCGCGATTTCCGCAACGACCGCGGTTACGAACTTTTTGTCATGGAAGAGATGGATGCCACGCGAGGACAGGGTAAAGACAAAGGAACCGAGAACTGGCGTAAGCAGTCGGAGAGCTTGTTGGCCGACGAAATATTTGCCGTCGTCGGACTGGCCCGGCGGCATGAGGCACCGGCCATGTCGCACCACAAATTCTTCATGCCAATCACCAACCCCACGCCCATCATGGCCATGTCGCAAGCCATGATCTACAATGGCAATCGCCCCGAAACCTGGAAACGCAAAACTCTAGACTACATCTCATGGCGGCTGGGGCGCGAAGCACAGCCAGTCAGCGGATGGGATACGCTGGCCTGGACGTCGGGCGCAACCGAATGGAAGAACGGCAAACCCTATTTTGTTCTTGGCGAAGATTGGAATTGGACGCTGGGGCGCATTCCAGCCATCGCTATGGATACCCTCTTTCCCACCGACGTGAAGCTGCCACCGATTCCGAACATAGATGGCATAGGTCCCCCTTCGCCGAAGGTAAAACTGAATTGGCAAGCCAAGCTATCGCCAATCACTTCGCGCAACTTGGCCCGGCGATTGTTTATGACTCAAGATGCGAGCATGTCGCAACGCATGCAACAACAAGTAGTGCACCTACTGTGGGCAGAAGAATTGGGTGGAGATTTTGTCACGCATTGAGCATTATCAACGACTGGAACTAAACATTATGCGAACTGACAAATCAAATCGATGCCAGCGACGAGCGATTGCCAGCCTGGAACTGGTGATGAGCTTTCCTGTGCTGGTGATGTTGGTGGCCATGCTGTTTACACTGGGAATCACGACTAAAACCAAATCGCATGTCACCATGGATGTGCGCCACAAAGCTTGGGCCGCGCGCACCGCCCCGGTCAACCCACGACCATTTAGTCTCACCCAAGCCCATCGCGCAGGACAGGTAGAGAACGAACGTGCCGAAACGAACACCATGTATCAAAATCTGTTTCCCTTCATCCCACGCGACATCCAGTGGGGTAACGTGGTGATGACGGGCTCGTGGGACTACCGGCAAGTCGAATTTGCCGATGGAAATTGGATTCCGATCTATCCACACTTCGGCGTGTTAACTCAGATGGCGACAGCCCAAGGTGGTGTCGACACGCCTACGGGCGGAATAGGACCACTCAGCAGTTTAGTCGGTATTCCGCATTAAAAGACGCCTTACACTTGAGGCACAGTGATGCGTCAACCAGCCGACCAAGCAACCAGTTCAAGTGCCAGGGACACAAGCTCTAGTGGTGCGGTTGACGCCCACCCCACACCGCCGGCGAAACCATCGCTCGGCAAGCGACTATTACAAGCCAGCGATGTGGTGGGGCGCGTATTGTTGTCGCTGGCGGTTGTCATCGCAGCGATCTACTGTGTGAATATCGCTTGGCAATTGCGATACCCTGCGCAGCGAGAGGCTTCACTTCCGGCCTCAGATGCCGCCACCGCACTCGATCGGGCGATGCACAACATGCTGGTGGGCAGTTGGCAATTCGTCGGCCTACCTTGGCACGTCAGCATCCGCGAATTGTCGGAAGCTGAAGCCCTAGTACAATTGGAGCGACCGCTCCCTCCACAACCTACTGACGTAGGATCAGTTTTAGGACCGAACGCCGCACATAACGCAGCACAGGGTGGCGCGCAGCAGGCTGCAGCGGATCTAGACGAGGACAACTCGGCCACGTCTGGGCTGCTCTATGCGCTATTGACTCAGTTGGGAGCGCAGCCACCAAGCTCGGAAGCACCATCATCGCAGCCTGCGGTCGTTGAATACTCGTTTGAACAGGCAGCAGGCATGCGTGGCATGGGCTTCGCAAGCACGTCTAGGCCCGAGCAAATTCAGTGCGTGCGCCTGATGCAGCCGATCGGCAATGACCGCTGGAATTTTATCGAGTTGGTCGTTCTAAATTCGGCGTTCCCTGCCTCTGCGTCGACCGCGCGAGAATCGTCCGATGGATCGCTCCCATCCGAGTTGCTGCCACTCGATCAGGACTCAGAGAAACTGGCGATGAGGATGGATGCCGCTGGCCAGTTGTGTGGCGAGCTGATTCGACTTGGCCAACCGCTCGATGCGTTGCGTGCTCGCTGGCAACAAGCTGGTTGGCAGGTTGCAGTCATGTCGGAAATCCAGTCGCAAGCTGCACAGGCCGAAGCGCTACGAGAGACGTTCGGTGCGACCAACTCGCCAACGGCCCAGGTGCTGATTTGCACGCGCGAACAGGAGGTGGTCATCGCCATCCCTGCTCCTGGACTATTAACAGAACATGGAGCGCTATTGCTGGTGCGCGGGCGCGCAGACGAATAGTGCTTTTCCACAAATGAAAATTGGCTCGACAGAAGAATCTGTGGGAATTCGATCCCGAAGGCAAATTGTTCTGACGAGATTGGCTACGATTGGTCGGACTTCGTTTCCTTGGTTGGTTCGTCGGTCCGTTTGGCCTGGTAGAATTGCATCAAGTCAGAGAACGAACGTAGCGGCTCTTCCCCTTCTTTCATCGCGTCGGTAATGTTTGCCTTGGGCTTCTTGCTGGTCACGACAACGGTCTTGGCGTGAGCAGGCCGGCCCTGTCCGCGGCCACCGGGTCCTCCGCGCGAACGACCGCCTGGGCCACCCCTACGACCGTCCCCGCCGCGTCCATCGCCATCGCGAGCTGGGCCGCGACCGCGTCCGTCGCCAGCTCCTCGTCCCGCAGCAGCGACTCCATGAGCGCCTCCACGCGCAGCATTCCCACCCGCAGCCCCGGCCGGACGATGGGATCCGCTATTGCCACGATCGCGGCGACGATGCTCATCTTGCTCTTTCCGCTCGGCGTTCATGGCAGCTGCTGTTGCACGCTGCTCCGGCGACAACGCAGTCAGCGCAACTCGATTCTTTTTGTCGTCAACTGAGACGACCCAGGTCATCAGCAAGTCTCCCACCTGACCCGCTTGGTGGGGATCTTCGATGAAGTGAGAGGAGAGGCGGCTGATGTGGATCAGCCCGCTACAATCGGGAGCCAATTCAACAAAAGCCCCGAAATCGGCCACGCCAATCACCACAGCCCAGACACATGTGCCGGGTTGTAAATTGGTCAAGGTAGGCATCTCTGTCATCAAAGGTACGGGGGGGTGCTGTAGCCGTGGATCGGCGAATGGATCATGCAGGCAGCCTGCAATCTGTCGCAATTTCTCACGCCCAACCTGCCAGCCTCGAGCCAACTTTTCGACGTCGACCGTAGGCGTGGGGGACGCGGTGTCGCTCGACAGGTCTTCTGGATATTCGGGGCGGGCTACCGCAGCGGCTACTGCGGTAGGATGCTCGACCCAACTCGCTAACGGACCGGGTGTAGGTGCGCCAGTAGCGGCCACAGCCTCGCTGGCTGGAACTGGCGATTCCACGGCTGGCTGTTCCGCAGCCACTACCAAAGCTGCCTCGACAGGTTCTGCGCTGGCAATAGGATCAGCAGACTCTGCGGCGGCAACAGTGGGTTCGGTTGTGGCGGCACCAGCTGCATCTTCCGAGGGCGTATCTGTCTGAGCAACTTCAGCCTGAGCAACCTCTCCCAGTGGCGTTTCGGCCTGCGACACGTCAGGCGCAGGAGCTGCTGGGTCGACCGAGCTGGCAACCGGAGATGCAGCGGTAACAGGTGCATCAGCGATTGCAGTCTCGGCCTGTTCTGTGGCGCGCCGGGCTTGCCAACCTGCGGGTACTGCCGGGGGAGCGGACAAATCAGTGTTCTCGACCAGTCGCTCTGCCAGCCGGTAGTCGTCCGGATGGATCAGCGTGGCGTCGAGCGGCTGTTCACTGCCGTAGACCCGCAACAGCCCAATCGCTTGTCGCATGCGCATTTCGGGCCAATCGGCAACTTTCTCGACAAGTTCTTTGCGTGAACCGAGTGTCCCCTGCTGGGCCAAACCGACAATCTGCTGAGCTTGTGGAAGCGCCACGCCGGAGACATACGATAATTGGTCAACGTTGGCTGTGCGGACATCCAGTCCTAAGCGGCAGACACAATCGGCAATGGTCTCGCGGACCAACTGCTTGAGTGGCTCCTGCGGCAGTTCGCGTTGGTAGCTTCCCAACCGCAAACGATTGACATCCACCTTTAACAGTTCGCTCAACGGATCTTGCAACGTGCGCGCTACCCAAATGGCCGCGCGATGGCGGCGATTGTGAGCCGATAGTTCTTTTAATGCCGAGCGGCTGACGGCGTACGCATCCGCACCACCACGATCCGCCATCGTCCATCGCAAGCCCGAGGCGGAGCTCTGCTTCATTAATTCGCGCAGGCTGAGCACCAGAAATCTGCGCGCCGGGCCGTTGGTCAAGGCGACCAGCGTGACACGGTGCTGATGAACCAACTCACCCAATCGCACAACATTCTGATTGACGATCCCTGCACTGGCTGAACATGGAATTTCGTCAATAGCCAGCACTTGCCCGTCAGCTCCGACCACGGCCACCGCCGCCGCTTTGGGACCGACGCAGTCAACCACCAAAATACAATGTCCGCGAACCGGTCGTTGCAGCAGACTGTGTCGCAATTGATCGACCGAATGGACCAGCAATCGATCAGCGGCGATTTCTTCCAAATCGGTGATTGCGTCCAGTTCACACTTGGCCTGCAGTGAGTGTTCCAGTGAATCCTCTGCCATTTGGGCGAACCAATGGGCTAGCGGGTGCTTGTCGGTCACAAAGGTATCGCGGGCGAGGTTCACCAGCGCACGGCGATCATAATCCAGTTCCGTTTTGCACAGTTGGCTGCGACGCCCCCGTCCCAGCATCAATTGTTGGTAGGAACGGAGTTTGGTTAGCGGACACTTCAGCGACTTCATCGGTTGCAACATGGAGATCAACCAGCGGCGGCGG